>JAPOZF010000789.1 GCA_026706165.1 Gemmatimonadota bacterium | reverse complement strand
GGGCGATGACGGTTCACATGATGGCCGCCTTTCCGACCGCCGCCTTCCACTTCTTCAGCGACTGCGAAACCTGGAAGAGCGACGTCACAAACGAACGGCCGGAGCCGGTGAACGGGTTCCTGAAAGTGTCGGAAAGTCCCGGTCTCGGAGTGTCCCTCGACCGGGAGGAGCTGGAGCGCCTGAAGGGCCTCTCGCTGCCGCGGCAGGAGAGGTGGATCATCAACTCGAGGTTCGCCAACGGCGCGCGGATGTACAACCTCGCCGACCCGGACAACTCCCTTTTCATGGTGCGGCCCGACCGCAGCCGCATCATTCCCATGAGCTACGACTCGCCGATCTCGACCACCTACTGGGACGACGACGGCAGTCCGGAGTACCGGGCGATGTTCGCCCGCCTCGAGCGCGAGCAGATGGTGCTGGAGAGTTGACAGGCGTCGCTGGAACCGGTACTGGCCGGGGAAGGAAGGCGGCTGTCAGCTGCCGGCGCCGCAGGAAGCCCAGTCGCGTGGCTTGAAGAACTCTTCGCAGAGCCGGGATTCAGGCGATCCGGGCACGGGGCGCCAGTCGTATCTCCAGCAGGCCCGGGGGGGCATCGACACGAGGATCGACTCCGTCCGGCCACCTGACTGCAGGCCGAACAGAGTGCCGCGGTCGTAGATGAGGTTGAACTCGACGTAGCGCCCGCGTCGGTAGAGCTGGAACTCCCGTTCCCGACTCCCGTACTCCGCACCCTTCCGCTTTTTCAGAATGGGCAGGTAGGCAGCCAGGTACTGCTCCCCCACGCTCCTGATGAAGGCGAAGCTGTTTTCGAACCCGCCCTCGTCGAAGTCGTCGAAGAACAACCCGCCTATGCCGCGCGTTTCGCCGCGGTGCTTCAGGTAGAAGTACTCGTCGCACCACTTCTTGAAGCGGGGATACAGATCCTTTCCGAACGGCTCGCAGGCCGCGCGCGCGCAGCGGTGCCAGTGGACGGCGTCCTCTTCGAAGCCGTAGCAGGGCGTCAGGTCGAAGCCGCCGCCGAACCACCAGGTCGGCTCGCCGCCTTCCGGGGGGAGGGCGACGAAGAAGCGCAGGTTCATGTGAGACGCAGGGGCGTAGGGATTGCGCGGATGCACGATGGCGGAAATACCGGCCGCCTCGAAGCCCGCCCCTGCCAGGTGCGGGCGCCGCGCCGAGGCCGAGGCCGGCAGCTCATCGCCGAGGACATGGGAGAAGTTCACGCCGGCGCGTTCGATCACCTCGCCGTCCTCGAGCACCCGGGTGCGGCCGCCTCCGCCCTGCGGACGTTCCCATTCCTCCTCGAGGAAGGCGGCCCCGTCCTCTGCCTCGAGCGCTCTTGTCAGGCTGTCCTGGAGTACGAGCAGGAATGCGCGGACAGCGGCCCTGTCAGGGCTGCCTTCGCCTGGTTTCAATGTCTTGATCCGCCGTTTTGTTTCGGCTACCCTTGCAGCCTCGTAGACTGCGTTGGCCGCACCCCACTGTCAACAAGGAAACAGCCTCGACAGCCCCCGTGAAGATCGGTACCCGCATCAGTCCCGACTGGCTGGAACGCCCCGAAGACCTGGGCTTCCTCAAGCAGATCGGAGTCGACTGCGTCGACATCACCATGCCGCTGGTTCCCGGATACCGGGAGGCCGGAGGCCGCTTGAGCCGCGAGGGTCTCGACCAGTGCCTGGAGGTCATCGAGGGAGCCGGCCTGAAGATCGAACGCATCAACAGCCTTCACGACGAAACCCTCGACACATTCCTGGGGCGCGAAGGCTCCGAGGCCGAGCTCGACGCCCTTGCCCACAATGCCGGGCTGTGCGGCGAGTACCGGCTTCCCGTGCTCGGCGTCCAGTGCTTCCAGGCCCGCCAGTTCGACGGGCGCCCCCCCGAGACCGTGCACTGGATCGAAGGACGCGGGGGATGCCGCTTCTTCCGCAACGACCTCACCGGCGCCCTCGACTGCCCGGTACCGGAGGGAGCGCCGACCCACGAGGAGATCTGGGAGCGCACCCTGAAGATCTTCCGCACCGTAGTTCCGATCGCCGAAAGCGCCGGAATCAAGGTGGCGATGCACGGCAACGACCCCCCGGTCCCGCGCCTGTGGGGGGTGCCCCAGGTCCTCTACGACTACGACGCCTTCGACCGCCTGTTCTCCGAGGTGCCGTCCCCCAGCAACGGCATGACCTTCTGCGTCGGCACCCGCTACGAGTCGGGGGAGGACGTGTTCGAGGGGATCCGCCGCTTCGGCGGGCAGGGGAAGATCTTCCACGTTCACTTCCGCAACGTGCACGGAACCATTCCCCAAAACCGCTGGTACGAGGAGCGTTTCCCCGACGACGGAGACCTGGCGATGGCCGAGGTCGCCAAGGCCCTGTCGGAGGTCGGATACGAGGGCGCCATCGATTACGACCACATCCTCAAGCTGTCGACCGACGACGAGCACGGGCGCCAGTACCTCGCCTACTGCGTCGGCCACATGAAGGGGATTCTCGAAGGGCTCGCCGCCGGCAGCTGAGGCGGAAAACGAGGACTGCAATGACCGAAACCGTCACCGGCCTCAGCGATCCCCAGGTCGTCGCCGCGGCACTGCGGCGCGCCACCGGGGAGTACGTCGCCCGCCATCCCCGGTCGCGCGCGATGTTCGAGCGCGCCCGTGGATCGCTGCCCGGGGGAAACACCCGCACGGGCGTCAACTTCGCGCCGTTTCCGCTCTATGCCGAAAGCGGTGAAGGCCCCTGCCTCCACGACCTCGACGGCCACCGGCTGCTCGACTTCGTCAACAACGCCACCGCCCTGATTCTGGGGCACGCCCACCCCGACGTCGTCGAGGCCCTTCAACGGCAGGTCGCCCGCGGAACCGCCTTCTCCCGTCCGACGGCTCTCGAGGTGGAGATGGCGGAGCTGCTCCGGGAACGCATGCCGGCGCTCGAAAGAGTCCGCTTCTGCAGCTCGGGAAGCGAAGCGGTGCTCAACTGCCTGCGCGCCGCCCGCGCAGCCACCGGCAGGACCTGGACCGCCAAGTTCGAGGGCGCCTACCACGGCATCGACGATCAGGCGCTGGTCAGCTACGCCGTTCCGGTCGGTCCCGAGCTCGGGCCCGGCGACCGCCCCCGTCCGGTTCCCGGGTCGGAGGGATTGAACGCCGGCGTCAGCGACCATGTTCTCGTGCTTCCGTTCAACGACGCCGAAGCCGCAGAAAGGCTGATCGAAGAGCATGCCGGAAAGCTCGCTTCCGTCATCGTCGACCCTGTTTCCACCGCAGCCGGCCTCACCCATCCAGCGGACGGATTCCTTCCGCGGCTCCGGGAAATCACCAGACGGCACGGCATACTGTTGATCTTCGACGAGATCGTCAGCTTCCGCGCCGGCCCGGGCGGCGCCCACACCCTCTACGGCATCCGTCCAGACCTCGTCTGCCTGGGCAAGGTGGTCGCCGGAGGAACCGCCGGGGCCGCGTTCGGCGGCAAAGAGGAGGTGATGGCCCTGTTCGACCCGGGATCCGGTTCGCCGCGGATCTGGCAGTCCGGCACCTTCAACGCCAATCCCCTCGCCCTCACCGCTGGCCTCGTCACCTTGCGCACCATGACCTCGGACGCCTATGCGGAGCTGCATGAGACGACGGACCGGATCGGCCGGTCCCTTCAGGCCCTGTTCGACGAAACCGACATCGCCGCCCGGGTGGTGACGATCGGATCCCTGTTCCGGGTCTACTTCCTGCCCGAAGTCCCCCGCAATTACCGCGAGGCCGCCAGGGACGATTCGGCCCTGCACCAGTGGCTGTTCCTCAGTCTGATCAACCGGGGCGTGTACTGGCGCAACAAGGGGATCTGCGGCGTCTCCCTGCCCACTGGGGGCGAGCACGTCGACTTCCTGATCGATGCGGTCCGCGGCGTGCTTGCCGACGGGGACGGCCCGCTGCCGTAGAACCAGCCATGTCAGCCATGTCCGGTCGCATCGCCGTCGGCTCCATTCTCACCGAGTGCAACCACATCGGCGGCTCCCCCATAGATCTCGACTGGTTCGAGCGCTACGACCTGCAGTACGGCGAAGACATGCTGGACCTCGACTCCGGGGTAGTGGGCGGAGGGCTGACGGTGCTTCGGGAGTCAGGCTGTGACATCGCCCCCCTGCTGAACGCCAGCACCTGCCCGGGCGGCTACCTCACCGCCTCCTGCTACGACACGCTGAAAGGTGAGCTTCTGCGCCGGCTGCAGGACGCGTTCCCCGTCGACGGCGTGCTGCTGCTGCTGCACGGGGCCGCCGCCGCCGAAGACATCGACGACCTCGAGGGGGACCTGATCACCGCGGTGCGCGAACGCGTGGGGGACGGCGTCCGGATTGTCGCCACCCTCGATCTGCACGCGCACGTGTCGGCCGCCATGGTTCGCAGCGCCGACGCCCTCGTCGCCTGGGAGACGTACCCGCACCGGGATGCCTTCTCCACCGGCCAGCGCGGAGCCCGTCTCCTGGTCGACGCCGTTTCCGGGCGCTGCCGCCCGACCATGGCCATGGCAAAGGTGCCCGTGCTCACCGGCGGGGTCCGCGGCTCCACCGCCGCGGACGAACCGTTCGGCCGCCTGATGAGCTTCGGCAAGCGGTTCGAGCAGGCCGAGGGGGTTCTTTCTGTCTCCGTCTTTCTCGTTCACCCCTATCTCGACGCTCCCGGAATGGGAAGCGGAGGCCTGGTCGTCACCGATGGCGACTTGGACAAAGCGAAGCGGCTGGCGCGGCAGATAGCCGATCGGTACTGGCAGGCGCGGCACGATCTCGAGCAGGAAACCCATGCCCCGGCTGCAGCGATCGAACGCGGACTGCTGACCGCAGGCCGCCCGGTGCTTCTCGTCGAAGCGGCCGATTGCGCCGGGGGCGGAGCGAGCGGGGACAGCGTCGCCACCCTCAAGGCGTTGCTGGCCCTGGGAGAGGGGGCCCCGGACTCGCTGGTTCCCGTCGTCGACCCCGAAGCCGCGGCTCGCTGCCACGAGGCCGGTGCCGGCGCCGAGGTCACCCTCGACCTCGGGCACCGCCTCGATCCCAAATGGGGCGATCCTGTACAGGTGAGCGGACGGGTCGTGCACCTGAGCGACGGCAGGTTCCGATATGCCGGCGGCATCTGGGACAACGTCGAGGGAGACATGGGGCCGACCGCCGTACTGGCCGCCGGCAGCATTCGCGTGCTCGTCAACACCCACGCCACCTACGACTGGGCGGACGAACAGTTCCGCAGCGTCGGCATCGACCCGCTGGCAGCCAAGTTCGTCGTCGTCAAGAATCCCATGAACTTCCGCAACGTCTACGCGGACGCCGCTTCCGCCGTTTTCATTCTCGACACCCCCGGACCGACTCCGGCCTCGGTTCGCAACGTGCCTTTCCGCAAGCTCCAGCGCCCCTACTTCCCGGTTGACATCGACATACCGGACTTGCAGCCGACTGTTCTGAGCTGAGATGGTCTCCAGGCAGATACTGCTGGCAATGCTGTTCCCGGCGGCCGCCGCTGCCGACGAGGAACGCCGGACAACGACCATTCCCGAACCCAGAAGAGCCCCGGTAAAACCACCTCGTGTCGTGATAACTCTCGATTACCCGCTTGCCCGCGAGGGGACCGATCGTCTGGCCGCGGCGGTGCCTGAGCTTCTCGCGTTCTTCAAAACCCAGACAGGTATCCGGGAACCGGTCTCGTGGCGCGAGGAAAGCATGGCCGATCCGCAGTTCGCCGGAGCTCTGCTGGTCTATCTGACCGGCAACGCGGCCGATCTCACCGCCTCCGGGACGACGAAAACCAGGCTTGGACAGTACCTCAAAGAGGGAGGGCTTCTGTTCGCCGAGGACGTCAGGCCGAGCAACCTGCCGGTCTGGCGGCGGCGCGGGGCAGGCCTGGAAGGCACTCCTTTCGACCGCCAGTTCAAGCACCTGATGAAAGACCCGCAGGTTCTGGGAGGAACGGGCGTGGACTGGGAACCGATCCCCAAGACCCACCCGCTCTACGACTGCTACTTCCGCTTCTCCGACGGACCGCCCCTTTCGGCGGCGCCGTTCGGGACGGTGACCCAGCTCGAAATGCTGCAGATCCGCGGCCGGGTAGGGGTCATCTTCAGCGACCTCAGTATCACCTGGGCATGGGGAGACCCCGCCGCCGGCTACCACACCCTGGCCATGCAGTTCGGGGCCAACCTGCTCGTTTTCGCGATGACCAGGCAGGCAGCAGGAGAGCGCCTCAGGTGAACCCCTACCGCGTCGCCATCATCGGCACCGGCCGTGTCGGCTACCAGTTCAGCTTCGGCGATCTTCCCGACAACCACGCCGAGGCGGTCGCCCTCAACCCTCGCTGCGAGCTCGCCGCGGGGGTCAACAGGGGCCGCGAAAAGCTCGAGGCATTCGGCGAACGCTTCGGCGTCACCGCCCTGTTCCACGACTACCAGGAGATGCTTGCCCGGGTCGCTCCCGACATCTGCATCGTCGCCACCCACCCGGAACTCCACTGCGAAATGGTCGCCGCCTGCGCCGCGGCCCCGGCGACCAAGGCGGTGATCTGCGAAAAGCCGATGGCCCTTTCCCTCGGCGAGTGCGACCGCATGATCGCCGCCTGCGCAGAGAACGGCACCCTGCTGCAGATCAACCACAACCGCCGCTGGTCTCCGGACTGGAACCTCGCCCACACCCTCGTCAGCCAGGGGGCCATCGGAGAGCTCAACGCCATCTACTGCTACATGGACGGCTGCAAGCCCACCCCCTCGTGGCGCAGCGACAACGAAGGCCCGCTGCTTCACGACGCCACCCATTACTTCGACTTGATGGACCTGTTCGCCGGCGAGGTCGACTGGTTGTGCGGTATGGCCGAGCAGCGGCGGCGGCCCTGGGCGGTCGAGGACTTCACCGGGGCCTTCCTGAAGTTCCGCAACGGCGTGACTGCCGTCTTCCATGCCTCGGAGCTCACCGAGTACAGCGACAACGCCTTCGAGCTGCGGGGATCGACCGGGGTCATCCGCATGATCTCGGAACGAGTGCAGCTGTACCAGTCCCGCCCGGGAGATTACGAGCCGGACAGCGGCTTCCGGTGGGCGGCGCTGGAACCCGTCGACGTCGAGCCCCCCGAGCCGGCGTCGAGTTATTCCGTTGCGTTGGACGAGCTGCTGGGGGCGCTCGACGGCGGAGGTTCCCTGCGAAGCGACGGCCGCGTCGGCAGGCGCTCCCTGGAGATGGTGATGGCGATCTACGAGTCGCAGCTTGCCGGCAATCGACCTGTCCGGTTTCCCGTCGCCGAGTCCGGTTCGGGGGTGGAGCGGCTTCGCGCCACCGGGTGGTTCGCGCCGCGAAGCGATTCTCAGCAGGGCTGAAGTCGAACGTTGCGGGCGGTGCCGCGGCCGTACCGCATCCTGAAGACATCCAGCAAATTCAGGTGGCAGAGGCCCGGAGCCTCCCTCCGGGCTGCTATGCCTTTCCCCCGGCCGCCCCCCATCGCGTCGCAAGGACCGCGTCGATGAAGATCTGTCCTAGGTGAAAAGTGATGCAGGGAATCGCCACCAGCCCCTTTACGTCGCTCGCCAGTACTTCCTCGGGAATGAGTGCCAGAACCGTCATCGCCACGGGCAGGGTTTTCTGGCTTGCGAGCAGCACAACCGCCTTGCGGGCGGCAGCCTCCACCCTGAGGAATCCGCAGACAGCGGCATTCAGAACCAGGTAAAGAATGTGGATAGCAAGTCCCGCCGCTATGAGGACAACGAGACTCAGCAGGGCTACCTGGGCGAGGGCGGAGGAGGACTCGCTGAACTTCATCCAGGGAACCGATATCAGGGCGAGGTTGCTGATCGAGGTGATTCGGGACCGGTGAATGCCGACCCAGCCCGCGACAAACCGGCGGGCGTAACGGCCGGCGGAAAGCGGCAACAGGATGGTCAGGCAGAGCTTGACCAGCAGATCGACCGCCGAAAGCTCCACCTGTCCGAGAGCTCCCAGAAGGTGGGCGAGCACGAAAGGCACCGTGAAGATCCCCAGGAGGTTGGTCGACACGGTCAACAGCAGGGCCAGGGCGACGTTGCCGCGCGCCTGCTGTGTCAGGGCAATCCCCGACGACAGGGTGGTCGGCATGCAGCAGAACAGGGCCAGTCCGAGCTGGAAGTCCGCCCCTACAGGTACCTGAAAGGCGAGGGCGACTCCGATGGCGGGAGTGACGAATAGGATAGACAGGACCCCCCACCCGGAGGCGCGCCACGCCGAGAAAGCGGCCTGGATCTCGTCGGTTCGAAGCAGCAAGCCTGAGCAGAAAAAAATGATGCTCACGGCGACGTACTGGGTCGGCAGGGTGCCCATGTACCTTCCCGGTTCGGGCCAAGCCAGTCCGACCGCGGCTGCACAGAGCAAGCCGACCGGCAACATCTGGCGTTTCAGAAAGGACAGGATTGCGCGCACGTGGAGTTGCCGGGGGACTCACAGGCCCGGGGGAAAGACCCGGACCGGCGGGGGGAAGTACGGTAGCGTAATGTGAAGCTGTGGCAGCGAACCGATGGGTATCGACCGGCGGCGGAAGTTGCCACCGGTTCCGGACTATTTCTCTTCTACCGGCATCAGGTTGGGAAGCGCTTGCCGGAACGCCTCGAGAAACTCGGAGGCGCGGGGATCCTCGGAGAAGAGAAACTCCAGAAACCCCACAAGGCGGTCTCTCGCCTCGGAGCTGATCAGGTGCTCGACCTTGCAGGCGTCGATTTCGGCGTCGTCCTCGTCCATGCCCAGGCCCCTGTTCAGGAACTTCTGCACAACCATCCGGGAGGCTTCGGTCTGGGAGACCACGTCCATGCCCTTTTCGGTCAACTCGAGAAAACGGTTGTGGTCCTCGGCGACGTAGCCTCTCTCCTTGAGGTGTTTCATCGCCGTCGAGACACTGCCCTTGGTAATTTTCAGGTGTTGGGCGATGTCGGAAACGCGGGCGTAGCCGTGCTCCTCCCTCAGCTCGTGAACCGCCATCAGGTGATGGGCGGCACTGTGAGTGAGCTCGTTCTCCTCGTATCTCTTCCAGACGTCTTCGAACATCAGGTCGCCCTGGGCTGAAGATTCGGCGAACTCATTGAATTACAGCCAACCGCAGCATCAGGTCGGCGCACCGGTTGGCGTACCCCCACTCGTTGTCGTACCAGCCGAGCATCTTGACGAGAGTGCCGCCGACGACGGTGGTGGACTGAGCGTCGAATATGCAGGATGCGGGATTGCCGATGATGTCCGACAGAACCAGCGGTTCCTCCGAGTACTCGAGGTATTCCTTCAGCGGCCCGGCGGCGGCTGCCCTGAACGCCTCGTTCACCTCTGATGCGGAGGTCGGCCGTTTGACAACGGCGGTAAAGTCGGTCAACGAACCGTCGGGTGTGGGAACCCGGATTGATAGGCCGTTGAGCTTGCCCATCAGTTCCGGTATAACCTCTCCCACCGCGGCGGCTGCCCCCGTGGTTGTCGGGATCATGTTGATGCCGGCCCCGCGGGCCCTGCGCAGGTCCTTGTGGGGCTGATCGAGCACATGCTGGTCGTTGGTGTACGAGTGAATGGTATTCATCGTTCCACAGGTAACACCGAAGCGTTCGTGGAGCACCTTGACCATCGGCGCCAGGCAGTTTGTCGTGCAGGAGGCGTTCGACACCACCCTGTGACCGGGGGAAAGATCGGAGTCGTTGACCCCCAGCACGATAACCGCGTCGGCGTCCCTTGCCGGCGCTGATACAACGACCCTGCCGGCCCCGGCCTCCAGGTGGGCGGCTGCTTTGTCGCGGCTGTTGAAACGCCCCGTGGATTCCAGGGCTGTATCGATTCCCAGCGCACCCCAAGGCAGCTTTGCGGGCTGAGGTTCGCTCAGTACATCGATTGCCCTCCCGTTGACCACGAGGGTCTTTCCTTCGGAGTAAACCTCTCCCGGGAATCGTCCGTGGGTGGAATCGTACTTCAGCAGGTGGGCCAGGGTTTTCGGGTCGGCGAGGTCATTGATGGCGCAGACCTTAAGCCCGCGGGCGAAGGAGGCCTTCAGCACCAGGCGGCCGATACGGCCAAACCCATTGATGGCGATCCGGGTTTTTTCCATGACTGAAAAAAGAAACCGACGGCACCAAAGAGGCACGCCGTGCCGCACTCCACGACTGGAGCTGTTTTCTCGGAAGGATCAGGAGGGCGGGGGAGTCGCCTGTCGGGACGCGGTCCTTGTCTGTTCGGTTAATATCCTAAGGATAGCACCGGCACCGGGCAACCCGAACCGGGGGTGATGAGGCGATTGGCAGCTGCTTTACCCGTTTCTATCTTGTCCCTTCAAAGTTGTCACACGAAAGTTTGTTGTCCGACAAAATGCATTTCGGTTCCGCGCACATAGAGCAGTTTCGCAACGACGGATACACCTCGCTGCCCCGACTTTTCACCGAGGACGAAGTACTGGCCCTGCAGCGGGAAGTCGAGCGCTTCCGGCAACTCGGTTTCGGCCGCAATGTGCGCACCGACGGAGACGGCGCAACCCACTCGCAGGAGAAGACCAACTACCAGGTCATTCCGCTGTACGACAAGAGCGACCTGATCCGCGCCTTGCCTTTCGAACCGAAGGTGCTCGAGCTGGTCACGCAGTTGATCGGCGATCCCTTCCTCCTTCACCTCGATCAACTGTTCCTCAAGCCTGCCGGCCAGGGCACCGGTACCGACTGGCATCAGGACAACGCCTATTTCAAGATCGCGGATCCCGCGAAAGGGGTGGCCATGTGGGTGGCCGTCCACGATGCCACCGTCGCCAACGGGACGCTGCATGTCGTACCCGGAAGCTTCCGCGAGCAGTACGACCACCATCGCGACCCGTACAGCGATCATCACATCCACTGCCAACCCCCCGAGGAGAGAGCTGTCGCGATAGAGGTTCCTGCAGGGGGAGCGGCTTTTTTCTGTTACGGCTGCGCTCACTGCACCAGGGACAACACCACTGATCGCGAGCGGGCAGGTATCGCCTTCCACTTTCTGAACGCCGATTTCGCCTCGCCGGACCTCCTGGAAGGAGAGCGCGCCAAACCCCTTCTCACCGGGCCGCTGGCGACAGGCGGGTTGAAGGAGTACGGCGTGACGGTGGCCGGTACCTGGCCGGCCGAAGTGGGGCGCGTTCTGGCAGCCCCTGCACTTTCCTGACTTCATGAGGCGATTCACTCCCGACGCCCTTCACCGAATCGGTTGCGAGCTCTTCGAGGCGGCCGGTTGCTCTCCCGAAGACGCCGAGACCGTAGTCGACCATCTGGTAGAATCGAACCTGTTCGGCCAGGACGCGCACGGAACCCTGCGTTACTACGAGTACGTGGAAAAAATCCTCGAGGGAACATTCGACCCGAAGGGGAAGCCGGTAATCCTGCAGGACAGAGGTTGCACTGCCCTGATCGACGGCGGGGGGGGATTCGGCCAGGTATCGGGACGAGTAGCGATCGAGGTGGCTACCGCCAAGGCTCGGGAGCACGGCGTCGGAGTCGTCGGACTGCGCAACACCAGTCACGTCGGCCGCGCCGGAGCCTACCCGCTGGCCGCGGCACGGGCAGGTTTCGTAGCCCTGGTGTTCGTCAACGCCGGCCGTCTCGGTCGTCAGATCGCCCCTTTCGGGGGCATCGACGGCAAGCTGAGCACCAACCCGGTCGCCTTCGCGGCGCCGCGCCCGCACGGCGAACCGATTCTGGTCGACATGACCACGTCCGTCGTCGCCGAGGGAAAGATCCGCATGGCGCAGAACAAGGGGGAGCAGGTGCCGGAGGGGTGGATCATCGACAGCGACGGAAACCCGACCACCGACCCGGAAGACTATCTCGGCGACCCCCCGGGGGCAATGCTTCCCCTGGGCGGGCCGGTCGGGTACAAAGGGTACGGCTTGGGTCTGATCGTCGAGTTGATGGGAGGGCTGCTGGGAGGGGAGGGCACGGCGTCGGGCGAACGCAGCTTCAAGAGCAACGGCGTGCTCTTCACCGCATACGATCCAGGGTTCTTCGCCGACAAAGCGACCTACGAACGGGAAATCGAGAGCCTCATCCGGCACGTGACCTCGAGCCGTCCCGACCCGCGCTTCGGAGAAGTGCTTCTCCCCGGGGAACTGGAGTTTCGCACCGCCGCCCTGCGACGCGTGGAAGGTATCGCCGTCGACGACGGCACCTGGCAACGGGTTTCAGATGCCGCCCGTCGGGTGGGTCTCGATCCGACGAAGTGGGAAGCGGACGTTCTCTCCTGACTCCACAATTGCCCAGCTTGTGCCGCCTGGTGTCTCGACTACCCTGCGGTCGGAATGGCGGGAACGTGTGGGAATCGAACCCACCCAGCGCCGCTTTCGCGACACCGCTACGGATTTGAAGTCCGCGGGGGCCACCAGGCACCCGTCCGCTCCCTTCGGCTCTGCCGCCGACGGTCCACCGCGCTACAGCTTCAAGGCCGGGTTCCCCACTGCATCCCCCAGGGTGGTTGAAGGGGGTTGCGGGTAGTCAAAGGGCAGCTCCCAACGCAGGCGTCTTTCCGGTTCTTCACCCAGGTTCTCGATCACCAGCTCGAGGTGCCGGGTCCTGGCATCGACTATCGGAGTACGGCGGTCCGCCTTTCTGTTTGGAAAAAACAGACGGAAAACAACCTTGCCTTCGAGATTGGGCTTTTTCGGTCTGTCGAACTCGTAGGGGTAGGGGCCGGCTTGTCCGCTGGGGGCGTAGCGGTTGCCCTCTTCGTCGATCAGAAAAATCCGGCTTCCGATATCGTCAATGCGGGGGGACAGATCGGACTCGCTGTTGTCGAGGTAGATGTAAAAGACAAACCGGCTATAGAGCGTCGGGCCCCAGCGCTGGTCGTATTTATTCCGGAGCAGTGGGTACTTGTGGTCGTAGACCTCCCCCAACAACCGGCGCACGTACTCCGCCCGCCAGTTGTCGAACACCTTCTTTTCTATCGGGTTGCTCGCGTCGAACGAGCGGTTGACGTAAACGAGGTATTGATAGAAGAGGCTGTTAATGTCGGTGCCGTCCTGAAACGGGTAATGGCCGTCCACGTACTGATAGATGAACTCCCGAAACCGGCTCAGGAGCTGCTCCTGGTCGAGACCCTCCTGCTCGGCCCTGGCGTACAGGCTGGCAATCTCGTATGCGAATGTTCGCATCGTCGCCTGCACGAAGATCCCGTCGCTGCCGGTATGACTGCGATTGACGATTCGCCACACCTGCTGTTCGACCTGCTCGAACGGCCCCGGCTCGCTCTCCGGAGCACATGCTGCCAAAAGCAGACACAGGATCAATCGCACCGGGCCCGAGGGGTACTTCGACGATGTGCCGGGTCCCGGTGGTGGATGTCTCTCAGAAGGGGAGGGCCGGCGGAAACCCAACTGGGTTTTTGTCACGAAATCCGGGAATGGTGGTGCTACTCTTTCACGACCCAGAGCTTGACTGTCGCCGCTACCTCCGGGTGCAGATTCACCTTCACACTGTAGACGCCCAACGCGCGGATCGGTTCATCGAGCTCGATCATGCGGCGGTCGATTTCGTAACCCTGCTCCACGAGCAGATCGGAGATGTTCTGGGAAGTCACCGATCCGAACATCTGCTCCCCTTCCCCTACCTTGACCTGGGCCGTCAGGGAAGCCTGCTCGAGTTGCTGGGCCATGCCCGCGGCGCTGCGCTGTTCACGTTCCGCCGCCGCCTCGTGCTGGCGTCTCCGGGTTTCGAAACGGGCAACGTTGGCGTCCGTAGCCAGCAACGCCTGGCTGTTGGGAATCAGGTAATTCCTTCCAAATCCGTCGCTTACCTGAACGATCTCTCCCGCAGCACCGACCCGGTCCACGTCCTTGAGAAGTATGACTTTCACTCTATTCGACCTCCTCTTCTTCCTGCGATCGGCGACGTCCGAGGCGCCGCCAATCGAACCATGTATCCATCAATCCCACACCTGCAAGTATCAACCCTGCCCATCCTGTAACCAATGCCACGACGTAGATAACGAACTCCAGGGTTCGCGCAACCCGCATTCTCCACAGACAGTAGCGCGCAACTGAAAACCCCTGAACGGCGTACAGTACGAGCACCACCACAACGATGTTGACCGCCAGGGTATTCAACACCCCGTCCCCGGCCAGCAACCACAGCGCTACTCCCCCGACAAGGAACCAGATCATCTGTTCCCAGAGACGCCACTCCCGTACGAGGGGTGGAGCGGGAAGGGCGACGACGCCTGTCCAGAGGCCCAGGTAGCGGCCCAGTGCATAACCGAGAACGAGTTTCAGGAGAACGTACAACACCGAGGCGCTTGGCTGCAGAAGGACGAACAGGCGAACCAGATCCTCAATCGCGATTCCCTGGGTGGTCAGGGCCGACAGCCCCGATTCCTTCAACTGCCGCAGTTGATCGTCGCCGATCCGGTCGGGCGTCATCGCCTCGCCGTGCAGGACTCCAACCAGGTACAAACCGTAGAGCAAGCCCGGGATCGAGGCGGTTGCGATCACCAGGCCGTAGGTCCTTCCCCTGGCCGTCTGCGCCGCAGCGAGTACGCCGGCCAACGGAGCGAGGGCGACGGCCGGGTCCAACTCCAGGATCCCGGCCGCTACCGCGGCAATTGGCAAAGCCGCGGCCACCCCTACGGCGGTCAAGCCGAAGCGAAAACAGGCTACCAGCGTCCCCGCCGTCAGTGCCAGACCCGCCAGGAACAGCACGCCCTTGCCCTGGTTTCCTAAATCGGCTGCCGTGGTGTCGCCGGGCTAGTGTCCCGTCGCAGAGACAGGTTGACAAAATTGGGATGCCGAGGCGCCCGGCTCACAAGGCGCCTGAGCGAGTCGTACCGAGGGTGT
>JAPOZF010000584.1:627-14866 GCA_026706165.1 Gemmatimonadota bacterium | reverse complement strand
CTGATGGATTTTCCAGCACGTCTGTCCCCGATGGCCAAGCAGAGGGAAGACGATCCCCATACCGCCGCCCGGGTCGAGCTTTATATCGCAGGCCTGGAATTGGCGAATGGCTTCAGCGAGCAGAACGACCCCAGGCGTCAGAGGAGAACTCTCATGGCTGAACGTCGACATCGGCCAATCGGCCAGCGATACCCGCTCGACGAGGGGTTTCTCGACTCGTTGCACCGCATGCCGGATGCCGCAGGTATGGCCCTCGGTATCGATCGCCTCGCCATGCTGATAACCTCTTCCAGTTCCATTGGTAGAGTCTTGGCGTTCCCATAGGGAGGTGCCCCTTTTATGGGCAGCATCCTGATTCTCTCCGATGACAAGGCGGTCGTCGAGGACGTCGAGAAGGCGATTTCCGGGAGTCATGCGATCACGGTTTTGCCCCCCGAGCCAGCGACCCTCGACTGCTCCACCACCGCCAGGGTTGACCTGGTGTTCCTGAAGGACCGCTCCGGTTCCGTGAATATGGATTTTCTGGAAACCGTTATCTCTTGGTTTCGTGCGCAGGACATCCCCGTTTTGCTGTTTCGAGAGCCGGAATCTCCCCGGCAACCGCCAAATCTTGAGGGGACCGTTGGCGACTACCTTTCATTGCCCGTTGACTCAAGCGAGGTCGCCGGGCGGACAGAACTATTGCTGAAGGTAAAGCAGCGTCTCGATGAGCTGGGTTCAAAAGCCGTTATCGACGAGTTGACCGGGGCTTACAACCGCCGCTATCTCCATGAGCAGCTTAAGCTGCGCCTGGGAGAAGCGAGGCGCCACCGAACGCCCGTTTCATTTATTCTGTTCGATCTCGATCACTTCAAGAACGTGAACGATTCCCATGGACACCTGTTCGGAGACACCGTTTTGAAAGGCACGGCCGATTTGGTGAGACAACTGATACGCAAGGAAGACCTCCTGGCGCGATACGGCGGGGAAGAGTTCGCCGTGATGTTGCCCCACACCGACCGTTTCGGGGCGGCGGTGCTTGCAGAAAGGTTGCGGGAGTCGGCAGCCGGATGCTACCACTCGAACGGGGAGCGAAAGGAGCGTGTCACGATAAGCCTCGGGGTGGCGTCATTCCCCACAGATGAGGCGGACTCGGTGGAAGAACTGATCGAATGTGCCGATTGGCGTCTTTACAAGGCGAAGTACTCGGGCCGCAATCGGTCGGTGTTCTCTTGAGTGCGGCCACCGGGGCCGGTGGAATTCCCGCCTGAAGTCAGCCAGTGGCCTGCTTGCTTTCTTCCAGTTCGCTAGCGGATTCAAAGATGCCATCGATCAGGCCGAAATCCTGCGCTTCGTGCGGCGACAGGAAATAATTCCTCTCGGTGACTTCTTCGATCCTTTCCAGGGGCTGTTCGGAATCCGCTACCAGGATGGCGTTGAGTCTCTGCCGCCAATCCATGATCTCCCGGGCCTGAATCTCCATGTCAGCGGCCTGACCGCCGATGCCTCCCCAAGGCTGGTGCAGCATGATTCGCGAATGGGGGAGGGCATGGCGTTTTCCCCTGGCACCCCCGGCCAGTAGAATTGCGCTCATGCTGTACGCCTGCCCGACACACAAGGTCGCAACGTCGCAGGGGATGTGTTGCATGGTGTCGTAGATGGCAAGTCCGGACGTTATCAGACCGCCCGGGCTGTTGATGTACAGGGAGATGTCCTGGTTGGGGTCTTCCGATGCGAGAAAGAGCAGTTGAGCGATAACGAGATTGGCCTCGCCGTCATCGATCGGCATACCGATGAAAACGATGCGCTCCTTCAGCAGTCTGGAGAAGATGTCATAGGCGCGTTCTCCACGTCCTGTCTGCTCGATGACTACGGGAATTACCGCCATGTCGAAAGCTATGGTGCGTCCTGTGCTCGGGTGGATGACAAGCGAAAAAACGATTATTGCGGACGATAGACAGCTGCTGTGCTTCTGTCAACCAGGGCCAATGTTCCCACGCAGGGTGCTTTGATTGACATCCGGTTCCGCGACACCTAGATTCCCGCTGATTCAATTCAGAACGAAAGGCAGTGAAAGACAGTGCCGCAGCAGTTCGACTTTCCCAAGACCCCCGTACCTTCGCTGAAGCTGAACCCCCGAACCGTTTACCTCGTCGTCGGTGTTCTCTTCGGACTCTGGCTTCTCAGTGGAATCTACACCGTAGCGCCCGACGAGAAAGCGGTCGTCCTACGTTTCGGCAAGCTGCATTCCGTCGTCGATCCGGGGTTGCACTACCACCTGCCGTCGCCGATCGAAAACCGCATCACAAGATCGGTTACACAGGTGTACCGCGAGGAAATCGGATTCCGAACCATCGATCCGGGGCCCCCTGCACGCTACACCGCCAAGCCCAAGGAATCGCTGATGCTGACAGGGGATGAGAACATCATCGATGTCGAGATGGTGGTTCAGTACCGCGTTTCCAGCGTCGTCGATGCTCTCTTCAGTGTTGCCGGATTGGGGGTTTTCGAGGGCCGCAGCGCGGGTCTGGTGCACGATGCCTGCGAAGCCGCACTCAGGCAGGTGGTGGGCCGCCATCGGATCGACGAAGCGTTGACGGAAGGAAAGCTCCGCATCCAGACCGAAATCCATGCAAAACTCCAGGAGTTGTTCGATCGCTACCAGTGCGGACTGTCCGTGGAATCCGTGCAGTTGCAGACGGTCGGACCCCCGGCTCAAGTCGACGACGCCTTCAAGGATGTCGCCAGCGCCAAGGAGGACCGCGAGCGCCTTGTGAATGAAGCAAGGGGTTACCAGAACGACGTCATTCCCAAGGCCAGGGGTGAAGCACAACGCCGGATCAAGGAAGCCGAGGCGTACAAGGTCGAACGCATTCGCCGTGCCCAGGGCGATGCGGACCGTTTCCGAGCAGTCTATGCTGAATACAAGAAGGCTCCGTCAGTTACGGAGAAGCGTCTTTATCTCGAGACAATGGAAACGATTCTCCCGGGCCTGAAGAAGTACATAATCAAATCCGACAACAAGGGCGGGCTCCTCAACATCCTCAACCTCGATCAGTCCAGGAATTAGCGGAGGAAGAGCATAGGACCATGCGTTCCGCCGCCGCCCTCGTCATCGCGATTGCCGTCGCCGTGTTTGGCGCCAATCTCGTCCTTTTCACCGTTACCGAGATCCAGCAGGCCGTCGTCACCCAGTTCGGTGAACCTGTCAGAGTAATTACCGAACCAGGGTTGCATTTCAAGCTTCCGAATCCGGTTCAGAAGGTCAACTACTTCGACAAGCGCCTTCTCGACTACGACGCCAACCCGGACCCGATCTATACCAAAGACAAGAAAATCCTTCTTCTCGACAATTACGCACGGTGGCGGATTGTCGACCCCTTGGTGTTTATGAGGGCGCTCCGAACCGTTGACGAGGCCACGGCACGTCTGGACGATATTGTATACGCGCCCGTGCGCAAAGAGCTGGGTAAGCACGAGCTTTCAGAAGTGATCGCGACAAACCGCGAGACGATCATGCGTGAGGTGACCTCGCGATCGGCTGAAGCAGCCCGTCCGTACGGGATCGAGGTTCTCGATGTGCGCGTCAAGAGGGCGGACTTGCCGCCTGAGAACGAGGCGTTCGTGTTCAGCCGCATGAGAGCCGAGCGCGAGCGGGAAGCGAAGGCCTACCGGGCCGAGGGCGAGGAGCAGGCCCTGAAGATTCGCGCCGAGACCGATCTCGAGGCGGCCAGTATCAGCGCTGAAGCGTATGAACAGTCCCAGAGAATCCGCGGCGAAGGTGATGCGGAAGCCCTCAAGATCTATGCCGGCGCGTACAAGAACGCCGGCAAGTTCTACGAGTTCACCCGCACTCTCGAGGCGTATGAAAAGTCCCTCACCGAGAACACCGTCCTCGTGCAACCTCTCGACACCGAGTTCTTCAAGTTCCTTCAAGGACGAGATTGAGGCGACCGGCTCCTGGTTCGCCTTTTCTTTTTCCGATTTTCCTTCCCGCAGCTACTCTTGGGGTTCAGCCCAAACCGCCCGGCGAGACGGCGATTGCGCGGCGATGCCGGTCCATCTTGTCGGAATCACGGGGAACATTGGCGCTGGCAAATCGACTTTTTCTGCAATGCTCGCCAGAAGGGGAGCTCTTGTAGTTGATGCCGACCGCGTTGCCCACGAGGTACTCGACTGCCCCGAAGTAGTCGAAGCGGTTACCCATTCCTTCGGTTCCGGAATCCTGAATCCCGGAGGAGGTGTCGATCGCGCAAAGCTCGGAAGGGTGGTTTTCCCCGATCCCCGCAAGCTGCGGATTTTGACCGACATTCTGCGCCCGGTGCTGGAACCCGAACTCTGGAACAGAGTCGATTTCTGCAGGCGAGCCACCCGGGAGCCGGGAGCGGTCATACTCGATGCCCCCCTGATCCTGGAGTGGGGAGTGCAGGATCGGTTCGACCTGCTGGTCGTCTTGGTGGCGGACCAGTCGGTGGTGGGTGACCGCCTGGCGTCGCGTCGCGGCACAAGCGAGGAAGAGGTCGCCAGACGAACCCGGGCGCAAGCGCCGGAGGCGGAAAAGGTCGCTGCCGCAGATATCGTGGTCGACAACAGCGGCACCCTGGCAGAGCTCGAGAAAGCCGCCCGTGACCTGTGGAAAAAGGTAGCCATTTGAAAACGACGGTCCTGAGGGAGACCCATCTTGCCGAGTCGGCAAGGATGGTCCCATTCAACGGCTGGAAAATGCCGGTTCAGTATCGCGGCATCGGTCATGAACACCTCGCCGTCCGTTCCGGAGTCGGGATTTTTGATGTCAGCCACATGGGTCAGCTGCATATCGCCGGGCATGGATGCGTCGAGTTCCTGAAATACCTGCTTCCTGTCGATGCAAGCAGGATACGCGTCGGGGCGATGAAGTACGCGGTCATGTGCAATGAGCATGGCGGCGCAATAGACGACCTGGCTGTCTACCGCCATGGTGAGAGGGAGTTCCTCCTCGTGGTAAACGCCGGTCGAATCGATGCGGACCTCGAGTGGATTCGAGGGGTTGCCAGCGGCACGGAGACCGTCGTCGAGGACAGAAGCGCAGCCACCGGAATGGTCGCCATCCAGGGTCCCGAAGCGGAAGCTGCAGTCGCCGCTATCGCAGGCCCCGGAGTAGTGGAGCTGGGTTACTTCCACTTCGCATCCTTCTCCTTTTGCGGAGCGGATCTCCTTGTCAGCCGTAGCGGGTACACTGGAGAAGACGGCTTTGAAATCATGTGTCCTGTTGCCCTGACCCCGGAACTGTGGGGCGCCGCCAGAAACCTCGGGGCCACACCCGCCGGGCTGGGGGCCCGGGATACCCTGCGCACGGAGATGGGGTACTGCCTGTACGGGCACGAACTGGACGAGGGAATCACCCCGCTGGAAGCAGGTCTCGACCGCATCCTCGGTCTCGACGCGAGCCGGGACAGGGATTTCATCGGCCGCGAAGCGCTTCTCGCGCTTCGCAATCGGGGAGGCTACAGACAGTTGATCGGCCTGACCGTGAAAGGGCGGGGGGTGCCCCGCCCCGGACATGAGGTCCTGGCCGACCGGCAGGGGGTGGGCTCGGTCTCGAGTGGTACCTATTCGCCGAGCTTGCGGAGAGGTATCGCCCTGGCTTTCGTCGACCCGGCCGCTGCTGCTTGCGGACCGCTCCAGGTCGACATCAGGGGAAACCTCCAGCCAGCTGAGGTAACGCCGCTGCCGATGGTTCCGAGCCGGGTACGAACGCGGCGGAAGAAGAAAAACCCGGATGGGTAGTCCCCTTTCAGCAACCACCACAGGAGGCGCCGCCGGTTCGGAGAGCGCCCCCTTTTCCCGCCGGCATATAGGTCCCAGTCCACGGGACCAGGAGCAGATGCTGCACAGCCTCGGGATCGACCGCCTCGATGAACTGATTGAAGAAACCATCCCGGCCGCCATTCGTTCAGCGCAGGAACTCCCGTTCCGGGAGGCGGTCAGCGAAAGAGGTCTCCTCGGGGAACTGGAGGAGGTCTCACGTCAGAACGAGAGGGTGCGCTCCTTCATCGGCACCGGGTACGCAAACTGCATCACTCCCCCCGTAATCCAGCGCAACATCCTCGAAAACCCCGCCTGGTACACCCAGTACACGCCGTACCAATCCGAGATCGCACAGGGAAGGCTGGAAGCGCTGTTGAACTTTCAGACGATGATATGCGATCTCACCGGCCTGGAGCTCGCCAACGCCTCCCTGCTTGACGAGGGCACCGCTGCCGCCGAGGCGATGGCAATGATGAAAAGGCATCAGCGCAGGAACCGGTCACAGGACTTTTTCGTGTCCTCTGCCTGCCACCCGCAGACCAGGGCCGTCCTGCGAACCAGGGCCCGGCCCCTTCGGATCGAAATAACCGAAGGAGATCACCGGAGCTTCGATTTCGGTGCACATCCTGTTTTCGGCTGCCTCCTGCAGTACCCCGCGACCGACGGCGAACTGTGCGACTACCGGGAATTCTGCTCCCGCGCCCACGAGGAAGGCGCCCTCGTGGCCGTCGCCGCCGAACTGCTGGCGCTTGCCCTGCTGACGCCGCCGGGTGAATTCGGCGCCGACGTCGCGGTCGGCAGCGCCCAGCGCTTCGGAATGCCGATGGGGTACGGAGGTCCGCACCCCGCCTACCTTGCCGCGAGGGTAGAATTCAGGCGCCAGGTACCGGGCCGCATCATCGGCGTATCCCGGGATGCAAGGGGCAGCAGGGCGCTGAGAATGGCCCTGCAGACCCGCGAGCAGCACATCCGCAGGGAGTCGGCGACCAGCAACATCTGCACCGCACAGGTTCTCCCCGCGGTGGTGGCCTCATTCTTTGCCGTCTACCACGGTCCCGAAGGCTTGCGCGCCATAGCTTCGAGGATTCACCGCCTGACCGCCTGGCTCGGTCGGGAGGCCGAGCGGCACGGGTATCGCGTCGTCCACCGCCAGTTCTTCGACACCATCCGCCTGCAGGCCGAAGGCTGCGGGATCGACGCCGTCGTGGACCGCGCCCGGTCCCGGGGAATCGAGGTGCGCCGGCTCGACGACGAGAACATCTGCATAACCCTCGACGAGACTACCCGGCCTGAAGATGTCGACGAGCTGGCAGCCGTCCTCGCGAATGCATGCGCCAGGGAACCCCGGAGCGCTGGGGCACCTGAGCTGGGTTGCGGCCCCCCTGCCTGGGAATCGGGCCTGTTGCGGCAAAGCCCCTACCTGACCCACCCGGTGTTTCACTCCTATCGCTCGGAGACCGAGCTGTTGCGCTACATGCGCCGGCTCGATGCCCGCGATCTTTCGCTGACCACCTCGATGATCCCGCTGGGGTCGTGCACAATGAAACTGAATGCGACCGCGGAGATGATGCCGATCACCTGGCCCGCGTTTGCCGAGGTTCACCCCTTCTCCCCGGTCGAAAAAAACCTGGGGTACCGGCGGATCTTCACCGACCTGGAGGAAATGCTCTGCGATATCACCGGCCTTGCAGCCGTCTCCCTGCAGCCGAACGCGGGCTCACAAGGGGAGTACGCGGGACTGCTGGTGATTTCCAGGTATCACGAAACCCGGTCCCGGGGCCGGCGGGACGTCTGTCTGATTCCCGCCTCCGCTCACGGCACCAACCCCGCTTCGGCGGCGTTGGCCGGCCTGACCGTGGTCGTCGTCGCATGCGACGAGGAGGGCAACATAGATCTGGCGGATCTGCGAACCAAGGCGGATGCCCATGCCGACCGGCTCGGCGCCTTGATGGTGACCTATCCGTCGACCCACGGGGTATTCGAGGAAGGAATCGGTGAGATCTGCGAGATCGTCCACGACCGCGGCGGCCAAGTTTACATGGACGGGGCCAACATGAATGCCATGGTCGGCCTGTGCCGGCCCGGGGATTTCGGAGTGGACGTCTGTCACCTCAACCTGCACAAGACGTTCTGCATCCCGCACGGGGGCGGAGGGCCGGGGATGGGGCCGATAGCGGTGGCCGCACACCTGCGTGGCTTTCTTCCCGGACATCCGGTAGTTCCCGTGGGCGGCGCCGAGGCGATCGGGCCTGTCGCATCAGCCCCCTGGAGCAGCGCTCTGATCCTCCTGATTTCGTGGGCTTACCTGCGGCTGATGGGAAGCCCGGGCCTGCGCAACGCCACCGAGGTCGCCATACTCAACGCCAACTACGTTGCGGCCAGGCTCGACCCGCATTACCCGATCCTGTTCCGCGGCTCCAAGGGGCGCGTAGCGCACGAAGCGATTCTCGACCTGCGGTCCTTCAGGGCCGTGGGAATCGAGGTGGACGACGTGGCCAAGCGTCTGATGGACTACGGCTTTCACGCCCCCACTGTCCATTTCCCGGTTCCGGGGACGATGATGGTCGAACCGACCGAGAGCGAATCGAAGGCGGAGCTGGACCGTTTCTGCGACGCCATGATCGCAATCCGAGCGGAGATCGCCGAGATCGAGAATGGGAAGGCGGACCCGCAGGACAACCTCCTGAAGAACGCCCCGCATACCCTCGACATGATCCTGGCCGACGAATGGGGCCACTCGTACAACCGTGAGCGCGCCTGCCGGCCGGCCCCGTGGACGAGGAACCACAAGTTCTGGCCGGCGGTCGCCCGCGTCGACAACGCCGCCGGAGACCGGAATCTCGTCTGCACCTGTCCGCCGGTTGAAGCGTACTCGGACCCGGAGCCGGGGTGGGCTCCGTGAACCGGAAAAGCGCCCTGATAACGGGAATCACCGGCCAGGACGGATCCTACCTCGCCGAGTTCCTGCTGGCTCGGGATTACCGGGTGTTCGGGCTGATTCGCCGAAGCAGCACGGTCAATTTCGAGCGCATAGCCCACATTCAGGACGAAATCGAGGTTCTTTCGGGGGACTTGCTCGACGAAAATTCCCTTCAGGGAGCAATACAGGAGGCGCGGGCCGACGAGGTCTACAATCTCGGAGCGCAGTCGTTCGTGCCGGTGTCATGGGAGCAACCCCTTCTCACCGGCGAGATCAACGGACTGGGTGTGACCCGGCTCCTGGAGGCGATCCGCAGCGTCGACAGGAACATCCGCTTCTACCAGGCCAGCAGCAGCGAGCTGTTCGGACAGGTTCGCGAAACCCCCCAGAACGAAACCACACCCTTCCATCCACGTTCTCCCTACGCGGTCTCCAAGCTCTACGCCCACTGGGTCACGATCAACTACCGTGAATCCTACGGCATGCACTGCTGTGCCGGTATCCTGTTCAACCACGAATCGCCGCGGCGCGGCCTGGAGTTCGTTTCGAGAAAAGTGACCCGCGGTGTGGCGCGGATAAAACATGGACTGGCGGATCAGCTCGCACTCGGGAATCTCGACTCCCGCCGCGATTGGGGGTTCGCCGGTGATTACGTCGAAGCGATGTGGCTGATGCTGCAACAGGAGGAGCCGCGGGATTTCGTCATCGCCACCGGTGTCGACCACTCGATCCGGGACTTCTGCCGGGTCGCCTTCGCCTGCGCCGGACTTCACTGGGAGGACCATGTAGTGGTCGATGAGAAATTCATGCGCCCCGCCGACGTCGAGATCCTTCGCGGCGATGCCGGCAATGCCCGCCGCGTTCTCGGGTGGCAGGCCAGGACCAGCTTTGAGGAGATGGTGCGGATGATGGTCGACAGCGACCTCGAAGCGGTCGGCCGTGAAACCCGCTGACATTCCGCCCCTCTGGCGGTCGCCTGCTGCTGCCTTCCCGGGCTGACCGCCTGCCAGGGAGATCCCGCGGTCACCCGGCAGGAAGTGCGCACAACCCTCGGGGTTCCCGGGCTTGGCAACCCCCTTGCGCCGCAGTTGGTGTCGCGCAGGAAGAACGGACGGTATCCGGGTCGGTCCGTTTCCAGGGCCGGCGGGCAGACTTCAGCCCGGCGCTGGTCCCGCCGCTCAGACGCCCCTTCTCAATCCCTGAGAAAACTTCCTTACCTGGCCGCAGATGCGATGAATCACCATGGCGTCGCGCCGCTCCAGAGGGGTCCGGGTCAGGAAACGCCGCAGCACCCGGGCGAAGGTTCCCGGATCGTCGTTGTACGCCTTGAATCCGATGGCCGCCATGGCATCCAGGACATTTCGGATAACGCGCTCGGTCTGTTCCGCGGTAGCCAGGGAAGGCTGCGGAGAACCCGGCTCAGGCCCGCCGGATTTCTCGCTCCCCGCGGCGTGAAAGAGCTCATGGGCGACCAGCAGCACGGCGTGGGAAAGGTTGAACGAGGGGTAGGGAACAGCCGCGGGAATGCGCAGCAGCCAGTGGCACTGCTCGAGTTCCCGCGACCACAATCCGTCGCGCTCGCGCCCGAAAACCAGGGCGACGCGATGGCTTCGCGCGCAATCGCAGGCTTTGGCAAGCAGGCCGCGATAATCGTCCTCCAGCTCCCGCAGGCGGCCGGCGCGGCAGGTGGTCCCGATTACGAGATTGGCGTGCCGGACGGCGGCTCTCAAGTCGGGGAAAACAGTGCAGTTGTCCAGGATTTCCCCGGAGGCATGCGCCATCCACCTGGTCTCGGGAAGATCCCAGTTGCCGGGATTGACAAGTGACAACTGCCCGATTCCGGTGTTCTTGAGCACCCGGGCGACCGCTCCGATGTTGCCGGGCGATCCCGGCTCGACCAGGACCACCGAGATGTTGCCGAGAGGAGGGCCCGGCGGCCCTTCTTCCGTCGTCGAATCGGATTCCATGGCGGTTTCGAAGTTGGATGGGCGTCGTGGTTTCCCGAAGCTACGGCAGGGCCGGGACGGGGCAAAGTGCCGTCCGGGCCGCTTGCTCTTTCCGGGGGCGGCAGTACATTGGACGGGTCAACTGCGCCTGTGCACTGCAGACGCTCCTCTTGGCAGCCCCCCTGGGAGCGCCATCCCACCGTCCCGGTATCTCCGGCATTGCGATCCAGAAATGGAGGGACACTCCCGCTTTCCGACCGCGGGAATCCATCCAACCCCTCCCTTGTTCCGGCGCCAGACAAACCGGCCTGTACCGGTGATCCGGACGAGGTTGTTTCAACCTGCGCAATCGACACCCATCCACTCGCGGATGGGGTGAATCTCCACCTTCTCCCCACATCCCTGTACAAATCGACCCGCGTCGACATTTTCCTGACTGCCCAACTGCGTTCCCCGTCGGCCACGGAGCGCGCCCTGACCGCGCGCCTGCTCGAGCGCGGAACCTCCCCGCTTCCCGACGTACGCCTCCTCAACTCCTTTCTCGACGGTCTCTACGGGGCGGGCTTCGGAGTCGGTGTGGATCAATACGGGAGCAGCCAGGTCCTGCACGCAACCTTGGAGGTGATCGACCCCGGTTACCTGCCGGCGCAGGACGATCTCCTCGGGCAGGGCTTGCGCTTTCTTCGCGACGTGCTCAGCGACCCCAGCGTCGAGGGGGATCCGTGCGGTTTCCCGGAGGCGGTGGTTGCCCAGGAGAAGGAGGCTCTGAGGAAGGAGATCGAATCCGTTTTCAGCGACAAGACCGCCTACGCCCACCGTCGCTGCATCGAGATCATGTGTGCGGGAGAGCCGTGGGGGATCGCCCCACACGGCAGAAGTGAAGATTTATGGCAGCTGAACGGCGCCGGCCTGCTTGCCTCCCACAAGGATGGGCTGAAAAGACACGGAATCGACATCTACGTCAGCGGAGGAGAGCCGTCCGAGCGGGTGCTCCGCCTTTGTGAAGAGCTTTTCTCCTGGCCCCGCGAGTATGCGTCTCCTTCCCGGGACCTGACCGCGGCCCCCGCTCTCGAGGTGAGGGAAGTGGTGGAAGAGGAGGCGGTCCAACAGGGAAAGCTTGTGTGTGGATACCGCACCGGGGTTACGGTCAGGGACCCGGAGTACCCGGCGATGCTGCTCCTCGACCTCCTTCTTGGCGGAGATCTGCACTCCCGCCTGCAGCGGTCCCTCAGGGAGGAAAGGGGCCTGTGCTACCACGTGGCCTCGTTCATCGAACCCCTCTGCGGGCTTCTGTTCATCGAGGCCAGTGTCGACGCAGGAGACTATGTGGAAGCGCGCAGCCAGGTCGACAACCAGCTCGACTCCCTTGGCGACCGCGGCCCCGACCGGGAGGAGCTCGAGACCGCGAAGGCAGCGGTGCTGCAACGCCTCTCCACGATGGCCGGGGACAGGGAAGCGCTCGTCCGCTTCCATTTCCAGCGACGGCTCGCAGGAGTGAGCGCGTTTCCCGCCCAGCTTGGGGAGCAACTGCGATCGGTAACCTCCCCGGAGGTCGCGAACATGGCGCGCAACACCTTCCTGGACACGGCCTTTTTTCTCCGCAACGGCAAAGCTCCGTCCTCGAGTTGAGATGAGTCCGCGATGTCCTTGCGCCTCGAGCAGATCCGAAACCCCCGCATCCGCGAAAGCGTGTTTGTGGGAGCAGGCAATCGCCCTGTCCCCGTGTATGTCCACCCCAAACCCGAGGCGCACCATGCCCACGCCCTGCTCGCGGTCGAGTACGGCGCGATTGACGGTCTTTCCACCGGGTTTACTCCGGGTGTAGCCCACTTTCTGGAACACCGCCTGTTCGAAAAGCGGGAAGGGGATATCAGCGCGCGGTTCTCAGCCCTCGGCGCCGATGTCGACGCGCAAACCGGTTTGACGCAGACCTCGTTTTCCGTCACCTGCGCCGACGGCCTCGCCGCCTGTGTCGAATTGCTCATTCGCCTGGCCCTCGAACTCCATCTCAGCGATGAAGGAGTCGAGCGGGAACGGCGTATCATTCTGCGAGAGATCGAGTTGTTCGCAGACAACGTCGAATCGGTCTGCTTCGCAAATGCCCTGCGGGCCCTCTACCCGGACCATCCGATCAGCACCGACATCGCCGGGACCCCGGCGAGCCTGGGGGAGATCGACCGCCCTTTGCTGCGCGCCAGCCACGAACATTATTACAGCGCCGGACGCATCTCCCTTTTCGCGTCGGGAAAAGTGGCGCCGGAAGAGCTGTGCGAGGTGGTCGACGCCCATACCTCATCCCTTTGCCGCTGTCCGGCCGGCAACCTTCCCCGGAGGCGGGCTCCCGTGCCTGCGCCCCACCGGATCTCTTCCCGGCTGGCAGTCGTGCGCCCTCGCGTGTCCATGGCCTTTCACGACAGCGAGTCCGGCCTCGAGGGAATCGAGCTGCTCAAGAAGGAAATCTGCCTCGACATGGCCGCGGATATCCTCTTCGGACCGTCGAGCGAGTTCTTCGCCGAACAGTACGAAGCCGGGGAAATCGACGGGGATGGTTTCGGCTGGGAGATCTACGCCGAGCCCGCGTTCCTGTTCGCCGTGATGGGGGGGGACGTTTCCAATTCCGGACGATTCGAGGAATCGGTGCTGAAGCGGTTGTCCCGTGGGGTCCGGGAGGGGATTGCGAGCGCGGACTTCGAGCGCGCCGCCCGCAAAGCGTACGGCACTCTTCTGTTCCGCTACGAGGATATCGAGAGCTGTGCCGCCATGGCCCACGGCGAGGTGAGCCGCGGAGCGCGGCCCTTCGACTCCGCGGCGGCACTTGAACAGGTTCGCCGGCAGGATGTCGAGCACTGCCTGCGGACTTGCTTCACCTCGGAAAACTGCGCCGTTTCCGTGGTCGAACCGTTGCCGAGGTCTTCAACAGGGCCAGGGGTTCCCGTAACATGACCTCCGGCCCGGGCACGGAGAAGATCCACGACTTCTACATTACTACGGTCGCCGGCCTCGAAAACGCGGTGCTCGAGTCCCTGCGCTCGCAGCTTGCCGGTGCGACGGGGTTCGAAACCGAGTCCGACCGACGCAACGGACGGGTTTTCTTCAGATACACCCGCTCTCCCGCAAAGTTGACGACAGTTCGTTCGGCCCTGTCCACCGCGGGGGTGGTTGCCCGTTTCCGGGGTGTGACCGTGGGCGCCCCGGGACTTGACCGCCTCTGCGAGCGCCTTCGCAGGGTGGACCTGTCCGCAGCGCGGAACCTTGTCCGGGCATGTCATCCCGAAACCGACGTCGATCGTTTCCAGCTGGCCTGCACCCTCTCGGGCTCGCACCGGTTCACGCGCCGTGATGTGGAAGAGAGGGTCCGCGCAATTCTGGCCGGAGAACACGCCCTGCAGCCTGCCGGAAAGGAGACGGGGCTTCGCTTGAGGCTGCGGATCGTCGGATCCCAGGCGCTGTTCTGCGTTCAGATCGGTCCGCGGAGGCACCCCGGGGGACCGGGCAAGGGACTGTCCGAGGCGATGATCGCCTCGCTGATGGGGCTGTTGGAACCAGGACCCGAGGATGTCGTCCTCTGCCTGAACTGTCAGAAGGAAGGACTGGAGGAGTTGTCCCG
>JAPOZF010000584.1:0-617 GCA_026706165.1 Gemmatimonadota bacterium | reverse complement strand
CCCGAGACGTGTCCTTGGCTTCGGCGACCGCACCTTCACCCTCCAGGGAGGTGCCCTTCCCGGTGGCTTGCCCGTCGCCCAGGCACCCGAAGCCCTGCCTGTCGAATCTCACTCCGCCAGCTGCGTAATCGACGGCAGAGCCGGACCGGGCATCCGGGAAAGGCTCGAAACCTTTTCCGCGGTCCTGGCGCCTGGCGGCGTGGCGGTGATTCCGTTTGCCGACCTGCAGGGGGTCGTGGCCGGGTTGCGCACCGCGCGGCTGCCTTTCGAGATTCTCGCGGCTCTGCCCATTCATATCGAAGGAAGCCCCTTCAAGTGCTGCATCCTCGAACGGCTGCAATGAGCATCCGGCAGGAATCGCCGCAAAAGATCCCGGTGGCCAGGCGTGAACCTCGGTACTCCGGTTCGGGTCACAGGAGCCGGTCCCCGGTCCGTTCCAGGTTCGGGCGGCTGCTCCTACCGCTCCTGCTGTCCATCGCTGCAACTACCTGCGGTTGCAGCGAAGAGATCGATCGCAGCGATGAATTCGGCCTTGACCAGGGTGGAGGCCGAGTCGAGGTGATCGTTCTCGACTCGAGCGGCATTCAGTACGGGGAACCCCCGGAATCAGGCGGCCC
>JAPOZF010000651.1 GCA_026706165.1 Gemmatimonadota bacterium | reverse complement strand
CCCTGGAGGAAATTCGCGGCGGAATCCAGGAAATCGAGCAGCTTCTCGACGTCCAGGGAGAATCCGGCCCCGAGGAATGCGAGGAGCTGAAGTTTCTCAGGAACTGGGAGAAAGAGGTGGAGGGAAACCGGCCCTTGAGCCGAAGGGAGAAGCTCGATGCAGATCTCCGGGCGGCGGTCGAGGATGAGAAATTCGAGCTCGCCGCCTCGTTGCGCGACAAGCTCCGCCGCCTTCGGGATTGAGCCCGGAACAGCAGTGGAACGGATGGATCCGGCCGGATCGGGAAAAACCGGGACTGCCGGAACGCACGAGCGCCAGGCGGCTCGCTGGAACGCTCGCTTGCGGTTCACGCCCCGCCTTTGAAGATGCGGGGCTTCCAGGGGGAGAACAGGATGGCTGAAAAAACGGCGCTGAACAAAAAGGAGCGCCTCAAGATGAAGAAGCGGCTTCTGGAACGCCGCGCCGATCTGATTGCCGATCTGCAGGGCAACGAGACCGAGATCGACCACCTGCAGGATCCCAAGGCGGACGATCTCGACCGCGCCGTCGAAGCGGGAGCCATGGAGCTGCTGGTCGCCCTGGGGGATACGGAGCGCCGCGAGCTGGAGGAGATCACCCTCGCCCTCGAAAAGCTCGAGACCAACACCTACGGCAAATGCGAGGCCTGTCTGGAGACTCCCCTGAAGCTGTGCCCGACCTGCCCCCTCATCCCGCCGCTGCGGTTGAACGCCCTGCCGACGGCCCGCCTGTGCGTCGCCTGCCAGGAAGCCGAAGAGAAGAACCAGATCCCGAGCTACACCCGCCTCAGGCCGCGGCGCCTGATCTTCGGCGAGGAGGAGGAGTTCTCCCATCCCCTGATGGATTCGAACGACGACAGCTGAGGCCCTACTCGCCGGTCTTCCTCAACTCGGCCAGGTCCGCCATCGTCGCGACCCGCAGGCCGGCGAGGGCGCGCTGGTAATCGATCGCCTCGCGCAGCCCGTCCAGCCGCGCCTGGGTCAGGGCGGTCTGGGCCTGCAGCAGTTCCTGGCTGTCGGCCAGCCCCAGCTCGAAACGACTGCGCTCCACGTCGTAGGTTCGCTCGGCCACCGTCAGTTCTTCCCGCCCCAGTTCGATCTGCTGTTCCGCCTCCCTGACGTTGCGCACGGCGTCGCGGATCTCGCGCGCTATCCGGCGCTCGACCGATTCGGTGTTGAGCAGTGACTTCTCCAGGTCGATCTCGGCCCGGCGCACGCGGGCGCGGCGTTCGCCGCCGTCGACGAGCGGCAGTTCCATGCGCACCCCGGCGGAAACGAAGCTGCGTTCGAAGGTGCTGCTGACGTCGCTGGCGTCCGGTCCGCGGCCCAGCAGGGTCAACCTCGTGGTCAGCTGCGCGGTGGGGCCCAGCTGCTGCTCGAGATCTTTAAGCGAGAGCTCCGAGGACTGCCGCGCCCACTCCGCCTCCCGCAGGTCGCTGCGCCGGCGCAGCCCGAACTCGACCGCGGGGCCTTCGGCGATCGGAACAGTTTCGTGATCGACCGAGGTGAGCACTTCGAGCGGGTCGCCCATTTCCATCCCGAGTATCTCCCGCAAGCGGTCGCGCTGGCGTTCGATCTGCGTCTGCGCGCGGTTGAATTCCGCCTCTGCACGAAGCTTCTCGACCCTGAGGTGAAGCGCCTCCACCTCGGCGATCAGCCCGATCTCGAACTTGCGCAGGGCGAGGTCGAGGGCGGCCGTCGACTGCTCGAGCCGCTGTTGCTGGATCTCGAGCTCGCGGATCGCCTGCACGAGGTCGTAGAAGGAGTTGGTGACCTGCTCCTCGAGCTGCAGCTCGCGGCGGTGCAGGTTCGACTGGCTGATCGAGAGCCCGATTTCGGCCTGCTGCAGCTGGATTTCGGCGGCCGGAGTGTAGAGGAGGTCGCGCGTGTAGGCGACCTGGAGGTCGCCGATGAACTCGCGCCGGTCGACGCGGCGGTTGGAGCTGAAGTCGTTGCGCGAGCCCGAGGCGGTAACGCTGAGCCTGCCGACGTGGGGAATCCGTTGCGACATCGTCGTCCGGCCCTGGTATTCCATGGTGGTGTTCTCTTCGCGGACTCTCTGGATCAGGGCGATGTCGTCCTGGAGCTGGCGGCTCTCGGAATAGGTTGGCAGGTCGAAGGAGGCGTCGATGTCCAGCCCGAACTCCGAGCGCGCCTGGCGCAGCTGCTCCCGGGTGGCCTCGACATCGCGGAGGTCGTTGAGGTATCCGAGATTCTGTCTGGCCGCCAGATCGATGCATTCCGCCAGCGAGAGCGGCGTCGCCGGGGATGAGCCAGCGGCGGGCAGGGCGAGGGCGAAGACGGCCGCGGCCAGGGGCAGGGCTTTCTTCCACACGGGGTTCCGTCGGCTGTTCGGCATGGGGTGAAATTCTCGCAAGTTTTTGTATTTTTGGATGATAGGGTATTCTGAAAGCGGTGCCGGAATTCTAATTACTCCACCGAACCTCATCAAACCGGGAACCGGAGAAAACGGCCTGTCGCCGCTGCCGCGGTCCGCCGGGGCCGATCCGGGCAGGCGGGGGTAATGGGGCTTTGTCTGGTTACCGGCGGAGCCGGATTCATCGGCCGCTGGCTGGTTTCCGAGTTGTTGCAACGCCGCAAGCGGGTCATCGTCCTCGACAATCTGTCGGGAGGATGCCGCGCCAATCTCGCGGAGTTCTCCGGCCGTCCCGGATACGAGGGGCTGATCCGGGGGGACATCCGCAACCCCGGAACCTTGTACGAGCTTTTCTTCCGCGGCCTCGAGTGCTGCTACCATCTCGCCCCGGGAACCGGTGCGGGGAATTCGCTCGAAGAACCGCAGGAGACCTTCGAGAGCGTCGTTGGCGGCACCATGAAGTTGCTCGAAATGTGCCGGGAGTACGACACGAAAATGGTTTTCGTCAGCACTTCCCGCGTCTATGCCGAGAGCGGCACGGCCATTGCCGAGGACTTCCCGCTGGCGCCCCGGTCCCCGTACGCGGCCTGCAAGCTGGCGGCCGAGAACCTCTGTCTCGGATACCACCGGGCCTACCGCCTCCCCGTCGCCGTCGTGCGGCCGTTCGCCATCTACGGCCCCTTTCAGAGATGTGAACTGGAAGGGGGGATTGTCGCCCGCCTGCAACGGACAGGTGGATCTCCCCTCCCGCGCGGGGACGGGGAGCGGATCCGGGATTTCGTGTACGTGGAAGACTGCGCCGCCCTGGTGGCAGCGGCCGGGCTCCTGAGGCGCTGCGAAGGTGAGATCCTCAACGCCGCCAGCGGCCGCGGCGTCCCCCTCGGGGAGCTGGCGGAAGTGATCGCCGGAGATCCGGCAGCGGTCGCCGCCCGAATGCATCAGCCCACCCGGGGGGAAGCCTCGAGAATGGTGGGAGACGGCTCCAGGGCCGAGGCTCTCGCAGGCTGGAAAGCCTCGGTGGGCCTCCGCGAGGGGATCGGCAGGACCAGGGCGTGGATGGAGGCTGCGGCCGGGGAAGAACAGGGAACGGAATGACGTCGACACTTGTCACCGGGGGCGCCGGCTTCATCGGTTCCCACCTGGTGGGGGACCTGCTCGCGAAAGGACACCGGGTCCGCGTACTCGACAATTTCTCCTCCGGCAGGCGCGAGCGCCTCGAGCCGTTCTCCGGGGAGATCGAGATCGTCGATGGGGACCTGCGCAGCCGGCAGACGGTGCGCGAGGCGGTTCACGGGGTCGACTTCGTCCTCCACCAGGCGGCGGTGCCCTCGGTGCCGCAGTCGGTGGAAGACCCGGTTACCACCAACGACGTCAATGTCGGAGGCACCCTCAACCTGCTCGAGGCGGCGCGGGATTCCGGGGTCAGGCGCCTGGTCAACGCCTCTTCCTGCTCGGTGTACGGCGACGGCGAAACCGTTCCCAAGACCGAGGACATGGTACCGGAACCGATTTCCCCGTACGCCGTTTCCAAATTGACGGGGGAGTACTACTGCCGGGTGTTCTCGCATCTGTACGGTTTCGAAACGGTGTCTCTGAGGTACTTCAACGTTTTCGGGCCGGGAATGGATCCCGGTTCCGAGTACGCCGCATTCATCGCCATCTTCACGGTTGGGCTGATCGAGGGCAGGCCGCTGACCATCAACGGCGACGGCACCTTCGTCCGGGATTTCACCTACGTCGGGAACGTCGTCGACGCCAACATCAGGGCCCTCGAAGCCGAAGGGGTCAGCGGGGAGGTCTTCAACGTGGGGTGCGGGGCCAACACCAGCCTGAACGAGGTGGTCGAAATCCTCAGGAAGCTGCTGCAGACGGAGGGAGACATCCGCCACGGACCGGAGCGGCCCGGCGATATCAGGCGATCCCTCGCCGGCATCGACAAGTCGCGCCGGAAGCTGGGGTACGTGCCCCGGGTGCCGGCGCGCGAGGGACTCGAGCGCACCGTCGAGTGGTACAGAAACGGGGGCAGAGGGTCGAGGACCGGTCGGGGAGAACGGTCTGGATGAGTTCCCTGATCGAAAAGATCGAGCGCCGGGAAGCGCGGTTGGCCGTCCTCGGCCTGGGCTACGTCGGTCTGCCGCTCTCCGTCGAGTTCGCACGCGGCGGCATCCGCACCTCGGGCATCGACGTCGACCCGGAAAGGGCCGGCCGGGTCAACGCCGGCGATTCCTACGTGTCGGAGGTTGCCAGCGAGGAGCTCGAACGGCTGGTCGACGCCGGGACGCTGTCGGCTGGCACCGATTTCAGCGTGCTGAAGGAGGTCGATTGCGTCTGCATCTGCGTTCCCACGCCGCTGAGCAAGACCAAGGCCCCCGACATCTCCCACATCGTCTCGGCCTGCGAAGAGATCGCCCGCTACACCCACCCGGGCATGCTCGTCGTTCTCGAGAGCACGACCTATCCCGGTTCGACCGAGGAGCTGATTCTGCCGAGGCTGTGCGCGGACGGGGCGGTGCCGGGAGAGGATTTCTTTCTCGCCTTCTCGCCGGAACGCGTCGACCCGGGAAACAGGCGCTGGACTACCCGGAACACCCCCAAGGTAATCGGAGGACTGACGCCGCAGTGCACCGCCGCGGCGGCGGCGCTCTACAAGCACGCCGTCGACGTCGTCGTCCCGGTCTCTTCCCCTGCCGCCGCGGAGATGGTCAAGCTGCTGGAGAACACCTACCGCTCCGTCAACGTCGGACTGGTAAACGAGATCGCCCTGATCTGCGACCGGCTCGGACTCGACGTCTGGGAGATCATCGAAGCCGCGGCGACCAAGCCGTTCGGTTTCATGCAGTTCTTCCCCGGGCCCGGGTTGGGGGGGCACTGCCTGCCGATAGATCCCCTCTACCTTTCCTGGAAGATGCGCAGCCTGGATTACGAGACGAGGTTCATCGATCTCGCGGACAAGGTGAACGCGCACATGCCTCATCACGTGATGGAGAAAGTCACGGACGCCCTGAACGAAGAGGGGCGGGCGGTGAAGGGGTCGCAGGTGCTGGTCGTCGGCGTGGCCTACAAGGCGGACGTCGACGACGTCCGCGAGAGTCCCGCGGTGCGCATAATCGAGCTGCTGCGGCGCCGGGGGGCGGAGGTCTCCTACCACGACCCGCACGTCCCCAGGCTCGAGGTCGAATACGGGGACGACCTCGTTTCCGTCGACCTGGACAGGAAGTCACTCGAGGCGGCCGACTGCGTCGTGATAGTCACGGCGCACTCGGAGTGCGACTGGCGCCGGGTCGGGAAACAGGCGCGGCTGATCGTCGATACGCGCAACGTCCTGGGTGGGCTCGGGACCAGGGCGAAAGTCAGGGGGCTGTGAGCACCGCGGGCGAACGGACGACGCTGGCCTGCGTGGGAGCCGGTTACTGGGGCAGGAACCTGGTGCGGGTGTTCGCCGGGCTTCCCGAAGTCCGTTTGAAGACCGTGTGCGACGCCAACGCCGATATCCGCAAGGTGATGCGGGCGCAATACCCGGAGGTTGAGGCGGCCGCGTCCTTCGAGGAGGTGCTGTCCGACGGGGAGGTGGAGGCGGTGGTGCTCGCAGTGCCGGCGGTTCGCCACTTCGCCGCCGCCCGCGCGGCTTTGGAGGCGGGCAAGCACGTGTTCGTCGAAAAGCCGATGACGCTGTCCGGCGGCGAGGCCGAGGAACTGGTGGAGCTGGGAGAAAGACAGGGCCGCACGCTCATGGTCGGACACCTGCTCGAGTACCACCCCGCGGTCGAGTTCCTCCGGGAGATCATCTCCCTGGGGGAGCTGGGAGAGATCTACTACCTCTACTCGCAGCGGGTGAACCTCGGAATCGTGCGGCGGGATGAAAACGCCTTGTGGAGCTTCGCGCCCCACGACCTGTCGGTGATTCTCTACCTGCTGGGTCAGGTTCCCGACTCGGTGAGCGCCCGCGGCGAGTCCTACCTGCAGCATGGAGTGGAAGACGTCGTATTCGTCAACCTGCATTTTCCCGACGGCAAGATGGCGCAGCTGCAGCTGTCCTGGCTGGACCCGCACAAGATCCGCAAGCTCACCATCGTGGGAAGCCGCAAGATGGCCGTGTTCGACGACATGGAGAGCACCGAGAAGGTGCGCATCTACGACAAGGCGGCGGAGCGGGAGGAGTACGAGAGCTACGGCGATGCCATTACCCTGCGGATGGGAGACATCGTGATCCCCCACATCCACATGGCCGAGCCGCTGCGCCTCGAGGCGCAGCATTTTGCCGAATGCATCCGCTCCGGGAAGCCCCCCCGCAGCGACGGGCGTGACGGCCTGCGCGTGGTGCGGGTGCTGGAAGCCGCCCAGAAATCCCTGCAGGAGGACGGAGCGCCGCAACCGCTCCCGCGGTAGCAGGCAGTGGAAGCTCTGAACGGGATCGCCCGGGAGGGATTCTGCGTGCTCGAGGGGGTGATCCCCCCCGGTGCCGTCGAAGAAGTGCGCGACAGCGTTCTGGCGACGGCCGCGGCGCACAAGGTGGCCGACCCGCGCAGCCGCCTCGACAAGGTTTCCGGCCTCATCAACTTCGACCAGTCCTTTGCCCCATTCCTCGCAGAGCCTCGCCTCCTGGGGCTGTGCAGAGAGCTGCTCGGGGAGCACGTGCGGGTGTCGTACACCACCTGCATGGTGACTCACCCGGGCAACGAACGCGGCCCCTGGCACGCGGACTGGCCGTTCAATCAGCAGAACGCCGGGCACGTCAAGGCCCCGTACCCCGACGCCGTGCTGCACCTGACCTCGATCTGGATGCTCACCCCCTTCACCGGGGATACGGGCACCCTGGTGGTGCCGGGATCGCACCGGCGCCCCGACAACCCTTCCGGAGACGCCGGCGTCGATCCGCACCGGTTCCACCCGGAGGAGGTCGCCGTGGAGGGGGATGCCGGCTCCGTGCTCGTCATGGACAGCAGACTGTGGCACGCCATCAGTCCCAACCGGTCGGGCGAGTCCCGCGTCGCCCTGCCGATCCGCTTCGCCCCGTGGTGGCTGAACCTCGACTCGCTGCGGCCCGGATCGGACGAGCGCCGGCGGCTGACCGCCGGCGGGCTGTCGGAGAACGTGGTGCCGCTGGTGCCCGCCGAGGTGTTCGCCCGCCTGCCCGAAGGGGTGAAGCCGCTCTTCCGCCACTGGGTGGACCGCTCCTGAGGGGAAGAATATCCGGGCCCGCACAATCGCGCCGTCGGAACCGGCGGGGGGCAGAGCTTCTCCTGTGGGATTGGGTCGATGCCCGCGGGCTGTCTGCGGCGCTGAGTCCCTCTTCAGGGCACATGGTGCCGCCGGACAGGAGGGAGGGCACAAAAAAAGGCGCCCGAGCCTCGCCCGGCGCCTGGGAAACTGCTTTCGGTGGTAGCGGCGGAGGGACTCGAACCCCCGACACGTGGATTATGATTCCACTGCTCTAACCAACTGAGCTACGCCGCCCCGGGAATCCCAACCTAGGCGGCCCCCCTTTCCATGTCAACAAAGGAAACGGGCGGCAACCCGGGATCAACCCGCTCTTCAATACCCGAAGATATCCTCGATGCCGACGGCAACCACCTTGCCGTACCGGTCCAGGCTGTCGACGTCGATTTTCGATCGATCGCCCACGATCGAGATCATCTTCGGCCGCCCGCCGATATGTTGCGAATGATAACCGAGCAGTTGTTCGAGCATGGAGGAGGAGATCCGTTCGAAGCGCTGCAGCCTCGGATCGACGGGGACTCCCTGGAGTTCCCACCTGCGCACCGCCCCCAGAACGTCCCTGAATCCGAGCCGGCGGGTTCGGTACTGCTCGACCAGCGCCTTTCGGGCGGCGGCGAATCGCTCCTCCGAGGCCGGGATGTCGTCGATCAGCTCGAGGAACGCCGCGACGGCCTCGGGGGTCTTGTCCGCCTGGCAGCCGATGAAGGCGGAGAACAGGTCGAAGTCCTCCTTGCGATTCCCCGGGAACAGCCAGGCCCAGGTCGCGTAGGCCAGGGCCCTTGCTTCCCTGAGCTCCTGGAAGACGATGCCCGCCATGCCGCCGTAGAAATACTCGTTGAAGAGGTCGATCTGCGGGCGCCTGCTTTCCCCGTAGGTCTCCCCGCCGGATTCGATGCGCACCAGGGCCTGGGCCATCTCCTTGTCGAAAATCAGGATCTCCGTCTCCTGCGGACGGCGTACCTCCAGGGCCTGAAAAGGGGGAGGAGGTTTCAGCGCCGCCGTCAGGGGCGGGTACCGTTGCAGCAGCGTCTCCGTCACTTCCCCGAGAGGCAGCGATCCGGTATAAGACAGGTCGTGCTCGTACGACAGCAGGCTGGCCGCGAGCCCGTGCAGTTCCTCCACCGTCAGGCGCCGGAGCCGCTCGTTCGGGACGACCCGCAGGTAGGAGGAGTTGTCCCCATGGCGGTTGTAGCGGAACAGGGCGCGGTGGACGGTGTTGTGGTCCTTGACCGCATCCTGCCGCTCCGCCAGGATGATTTCGACCAGCTCGTCGAGGGTGCTGTCCGGGGCCGCGGCCCGGGTCAGAACCTCGGTCATCAGATCGATCGAGGCCGCGAAGTTTTCGTCCAGCCCGGAGATCGAGACCCCCGTCGCGTGACTGCCCGGGGCAAAGGAGAACTCGGTTCCGAGGCGGTACCACTCCTTCTTCAGCTCCCCGGCGCTCAGGTCGCCGGCGCCCGACTTGTCGAGGAGCCGCCCGGCCACCCCCAGCCGCTCGTCCGCCAGCTTGCCGACGTCGACCGATATCTCGAGTGAAAACAGGTCGTTCAAGGGGTTGGCGGCGTAGTACAGGTCGACTCCCTCGCGCAGCTGCTTCCTGGTGAAATCCCTGCCGGGCTCCACGAACACCGGCTCGATCACTTCGCTCTCAAGGGCGAGGACCCCGGCGGCGAAGGGGGATTGCCTGGAAGGGTCGACATCGATGGGGTCCAGCTCCGGTTTCCCGATCTCGGGAAGCTCCTGCCTGCCGTCGCGGCGGTAGCCGGCGACGTAACCGCCGCCGAAGTACTTCCCCGCTGCCTTGACGATGTCCTTGCGGCGCAGCTTCGCCATGCGCTCGAGCTTGCGGCGGGCGCGGTCCCAGTCCTGAAACGACAGGAAGGCTTCGTTCATCAGGCCGACCCGTGAGCGGTTCTCCTCGAGCCTGCGGCGGTATCCCTTCTTCCAGTCGGTGACGATGGCGGGGATGATCCAGTCTTCGAACTCCCCCGACCTGATCAGCTCCACCTGCTCGAGCAGGAGCGCTTCGACCTCCTCCAGGGTCTGCCCCTCCTTGGGAACCCCGTACAGGTACTGGGCTCCGCAGTCGTTGCTGTTATGGTGGGACGTCGTCCAGGAGCCGGCGCGCCGCACCAGCTGTTTCTGGTTGAGGTTGAGGTTGATGAGCCCGGCGGTGGCGTTGTCGAGGATGTAATCGAGCACCTGCAGCGCCTCGGTGTGCTTGTGCGTGCTCGGGGCGGTGCGAAAGGCCAGCAGCACGTACTCCTCCCCCGGGTACACGACCTCGACGCGCTCGACCTCCTTAAGCTTCTTCTCCTTCCACTTTCTCAGCTTCGGCAGGCGCCGCGGTTCCCAGTCGGAGAACTCGCTGTCGATCAGGGCGATCGTCTCCCCGATGTCGATGTCCCCGGAGATGATAACCGCCATGTTGTTCGGCACGTACCAGGTGCGGTAGTACTCGTACATCAGCTCGAGCGACGGGTTCTTCAGGTGCTCGACCGAGCCGAGGGTCGTCTGCTGCCCGCAGGGATGGACCTTGAAAAGGCGGCGGTTCACCGCCTCCCGGATGAGCCGGTCCTTGTTGTCGAGGGAGCGGTTCTTCTCCTCGTACACCGTTTCCAGCTCGGTCTGGAACAGTCTGAACACCGGCTGCGAGAAGCGCTCCGACTCCAGCCGCGCCCAGTGGAGAAGCCGGTTGGCGGGCAGGTCGACCTTGTAAACGGTCTCCTCGATCCAGGTGTGGGCATTGAGACCTTCCGCTCCGAGGGCGGTGTAGATCCGGTCGAGCTCGCCGGGGACCGCGTACCGCGATCCGAGCTGCCCCTGTTCGTTGATCAGGGCGTAGAGATTCCGGCGCCGTGTCGAATCGGTCTCGGCGAAGTGGCGTTCGTAGAGGGCGGTGATGCTGTCGAGATGGACCCGCTCCGCTTCGTAGTCGAGCGTGCCGAGGCGGGTTGTGCCCTTGAACAGCATGTGCTCGAGGTAGTGGGCGATTCCGGTCGATGTTTCGGGGTCGTGCTTGCTGCCGGCCCTGACCGCGACCTCGGCGTGAAACCGGGGTTTCTGGTCGTTTTTACTGAGATACACGGTCAGGCCGTTCTCCAGGCGATAGACGTGAACGGCCATCGGGTCGGAAGGATCCGGCGCTTCGATGAGCTCCGGTTGGGACCATGAGGGGATGGCGAAGGCGGCGGCGAGCGCGGCCGCCATCCGCCATATCGGTGGCGACGATCTGGTCATGCTGGTTGCCCGGTGGTGACTGAGGGGGAGGGAGTCGGATGCGGAGAGAAGAGCATAACGGTTCGGCATCCCTGGCGTCAATCGGGTGACAGGAACGCGCCGGGAACCCGATTCGGGACCGTATGTGAGGAGGCGGAGAGGACAGAACCATTCGTCGAAGGGCGATTCCGTGTCCGACGGGCCTGGTTTCCCTCCGGGCACGCTTGTTGATGAGATCTCCCTTCAATGGCCAGCAACGACTCAACCGAGTCCCATGACTGCGGGGCACCGGATACAATTGCGGCGCGGATCGCACACACTCTCCGCACCGGGGCTGGCAGTCTTCTCGATTTCGTCTATCCGCCCCACTGCGCCGTCTGCCGGGCTCCCGTCGATTCGGTGGACCGGCCCCTGTGCTCCTCCTGCTGCGACGAGATCGTCCGCCCGCCCGCGAACCGCTGTCCGCGCTGCAGTTGCCCGCGGAATCACCCGTCGCCTGGAGACGGTGGTTCCTGCCCGAACGACTGTCCCCAGTGCGGGAACTGGCCTCCCGAGATCGAGCGCGCCCTGGTTCTGGGGCCGTTCGCCGGCGTCCTGAGGGAGGCCGTCCACGCAATCAAGTTCGCCGACCATCGCCGGCTGGCCGTGGAGCTGGGGAGACGCCTGGCCGTCCTGCCCGAGTTCGAGCAGTTCGACCGTATCGACTTGCTGGTCCCGGTGCCGCTGCACCCCGCCCGGCAGCGGGAGCGCGGGTTCAATCAGAGCCTGCTGATTGCGCGAGGGATCGCTGAGGCCAGCGGGAAGCCTGTCCTGACCGACAGGGTCAGGAGAGTAAAGGCGACCCGTCAGCAGGCGATGTTGACTGCGGCGCAACGGGCGTCCAACCTCGCCTTCGCCTTCGCCGCTTCCCCCCTGCCTGCGGGGGTTGTCGCAGGCCTTGTCGACGATGTGATAACAACGGGTTCCACCGTCGGGGCATGCGCCGAACCCCTCGCTGCCCGAGGGGGTTCGGTGGTCGTACTGGCTCTCGCCAACGCACCTGTGCAGGAAGCCTGAGCGCCACCTCCCCGGCTTGACGCTACCCGCAGGCCGCGATAGAATTGCGGCCATTTGCACCCCCTGCCAGAGCCGTTCTTCCGGGCGCCATCGAAAGCCCCGCGGTTGCGGCGGGGCGCGAAGGAGCAAGGGTCCTTCGCCTTCCTGCTGATGGAAGGAACCCTTCGAGAGGGGGTCCTTCCGGGAATTTCGATGGAAATCGCAGATCCAGGAGTGGAATTGCCGAAAAAGACCGTCGGGATTCTGACCGGAGGCGGCGACTGTCCCGGACTGAATGCCGTCATCCGCGCCGCCGTCCGCAAGGGAATGGTCGAGTACGGGTATCGCTTTCGCGGCGTGCTCCTCGGTTGGAGGGGAATGCTCGAGTGCCGATGGCTGCCCCTTGGGCTGGAGGAGATCTCCGGCATCTTGCCGCGCGGCGGGACCATCCTGGGTACCTCGAGAACAAACCCGTTCAAGAATCCGGACGGCGGCGATTTCGTCGTTGAAAACATGAAACGGATGAAGCTGGACGCCCTGATCGCCATAGGGGGGAGGACACCCTTTCGGTAGCAAGTCAACTCACGGAGATGGAGGCTCCGGCGATCGGCGTCCCGAAGACGATTGACAACGACATAAGCAAGACGGATTACACTTTCGGGTTTCGACACCGCGGTCAACATCGTCACCGAAGCGCTGGACCGCATTCACACGACCGCCGAGTCCCACAACCGGGTGATGGTGGTCGAGGTGATGGGTAGGCAAAGCGGCTGGATCGCCGTCCACGCCGGCATCGCCGGCGGGGCGGACATGATCCTGATTCCCGAGCAGGCGTACTCGATCACCGAGATCGTCGAGTCGATTCAGAAGCGCCACGAGCGGGGGAAGGATTTCAGCATTGTCGTCGTGGCGGAAGGAGTGAAGATCGAGGGGACCAACGACCACGTGGTTTTTTCCCAGGGCAAGGACGAGTTCGGCCACGTGAAACTGGGCGGCGTGGGACACCTCGTGGGGGAGGAGATCGAAAAGCGGACAGGCTACGAGACCAGGGTCACCGTGCTGGGTCATCTGCAGCGCGGCGGCACTCCGACTGCCTTCGATCGCGTTCTGGGGACCCGGTTCGGGATCGCCGCCATAGACCTGGTTGCCGCCGGCGATTTCGGCATGATGGTCAGCCTGCAGGGCAATCAGGTCGTTCCCATTCCTCTCGCGGAAGGGGTCGGAGAGCTGAAGATGGTGGGTGAGGATCTTTTCGACATCGCGCGAGTATTTTTCGGGTGATGCAGTGAATTCAACTTTTGTATTTTTGGAATTGCGCGGCGGGGCGATAGCCCGCGGAGACACCCATGCCGAAAAGAACGATTGACGACATCGATGTGGCCGGCAGGCGCGTCCTTGTGCGTGTCGATTTCAATGTGCCGATAGACGCCGACCGGAACATTACCGACGACACCCGCGTCAAGGCGGCGCTTCCCACCCTCTGGCATCTTCTGGAGAAGGGGGCTTCGCTCGTGCTGATGTCCCATCTCGGCCGCCCGAGGGGACAGCACCGGCCCGACCTCACGCTCGCCCCTGTCGCCAGCCTGTTGCATCAGCTTCTGGGGACCTCGGTCCATCTCGCCCCGGACTGCATCGGGGAAGAAACCCGGCGCATGGTTGCCGATCTCAAGCCGGGGCAGGTGATCCTGCTCGAGAACCTGCGCTTTCACCCCGAAGAAGAGGAGAACGACCCCGATTTCGCGCGACAGCTGGGCGCCCTCGGCGATCTCTACGTCAACGACGCATTCGGTGCCGCCCACCGCGCCCACGCTTCCACGGAGGGGGTAACTCACTACTTCGACGAGGCGGTCAGCGGCTACCTGATGAAGAAGGAGCTGCAGTACCTCCAGGACGCGATTGCCGATCCCCAGAGGCCCTTTGTCGCCATCCTGGGGGGTGCGAAGGTGTCGGACAAGATCGAGGTGGTCCGCAACCTGATGTCCAAGGTGGACAGCCTGCTCATCGGCGGCGGCATGTCGTACACCTTTCTCAAGGCACAGGGCCTGGAGATCGGCGGTTCCCTCTTCGATCCGGAGTCCGTGTCCATCGCGGGTGCACTGTTGAGCCAGGCGCAAAACAGCGGCGTCGAGCTGCTCCTCCCTGTCGACCTCGTCGTCGCCTCCCGCATCGCCGCCGGCGCCGATACCGGAATAGTCGCCGCCGACGCCATACCCGAAGACCTGCAGGGCCTGGATGTCGGACCCGAAACGAGCGCCCTTTTCGAAGACCGGGCCGGAAAGGCGGGGACCGTCGTCTGGAACGGGCCCCTGGGTGTTTTCGAGGTGGAGCCGTTCGCGAAGGCCACGCTCTCGATGGCCCGCTGCCTGGAACGGGCCGGCTGGGAATCGGGTGCGGTGACCATCATCGGGGGAGGGGATACTGCCGCCGCCGTGGCGCGGGCAGGGGTCGCCGACCGCATGACCCACGTTTCTACCGGGGGCGGCGCTTCGCTCGAATGCCTCGCCGGTCTCGAACTTCCCGGCGCGGCGGCTCTTTCAGACGCCTAGCGGCCCTGCATTTTTTGAATGCAGCGGTCCGATCCCACCCATGAAGCGCCGTTCCCTGGTTGCCGGCAACTGGAAGATGCACAACACAGGTCCGGATGCCGCTGCCCTGGCAGCGGATCTGCGCCGGCGCATCGAGGCGTTCTGCGATTTTCGCGACGTTGTAGTCTGCCCTCCGTCCACCTCTTTGACAGCGGTCAGGGAGGCTTTGAAAGAGAGCGCGATCTCTCTCGGAGCGCAGAACATGCACTGGGAAGAAGCCGGGGCGTTTACCGGCGAGGTCTCGGCTCCCATGTTGTTGACCAGTGGTTGCACTCACGTTATAATTGGTCACTCTGAAAGACGGCAGTTGTTCGGCGATACCGACGCGGCCGTCAATCGGAAACTGGGGGCGGCGTTGCACTCCGGCCTCACCCCTCTCGTATGCATCGGCGAAACGCTGGCCGAGCGAGAGGCCGGCCGCACCGAGGCAGTGGTTCTCGGGCAGTTGCGGGCGGCCGTTAAAGAGATTCCC
>JAPOZF010000289.1 GCA_026706165.1 Gemmatimonadota bacterium | reverse complement strand
GCCGGGGAAGATGTCGGCCCCGGCCGAGCCGGCGTCGACCACGGTGGTGGCGCCGCGCGCCAGGCAGGTCGAGTCCGGCTCGATGCCGTAGTGGCTGACCCCGGGAAAGACGTGGACGTGCAGGTCGATAAGGCCCGGGGTCAGGACAAGGCCGGCGGCGTCGACGACTTCGCGAGCCTCCCCCGCCGGCAGGTCGTCGGCCACCTCGACCACCCTGCCGCCGGCGAAGGCGACGTCCTTGCGGCCGTGGATTCCCCCGGCGGGATCGACGAGGGTGCCCCCTTTTATCAGCAGGTCGTTCATCTCGGCATCACCTCGTGGAAAAGCGGTACTCGGTCACCTGCCGGTAGGTCTCGCCGGGGCGCAGGATGACGCTGGGGAACTGCGGCTTGTTGACCGAGTCGGGGAAGTGCTGCGTCTCGAGGCAGAGCCCCTGGAAGCGCTGGTAGGTCACGCCCCCCTTCCCCGCGATCGGTTCCAGGTAGTAGCTGGTGTAGAGCTGCACCCCCGGCTCGGTGGTGAACAGCTGCATCACCCGGCCGCTGTCCGGGTCGAACGCCTCGGCGGAGAGCGCCGCCTCTTCGCCGCCGCCGTGATCGAGGACGTAGTTGTGGTCGTAGTGGACCAGGATCTTGTCGAGGCCGGAGCCGATCCGCTTGGGGCGGGTGAAGTCGAGGGGGGTGCCGGCGACCGGGACGATCTCCCCGGTCGGAATCCCTTCCTTCCCCCGCTCCGTCGCCATGGCCGCGTGGATGACCAGCTCATGGCCGAAGATGTCGCCCGCGTCCCCCCCGGACAGGTTGAAGTAGCTGTGGTTGGTGAGGTTGACGGGGGTCGCCTTGTCGGTAGTCGCCTCGTACTCGATGCGCATGCCGTCCGCCCCGGTGAGCACGTAGGTAACCGCCATCGACAGGTTGCCCGGGTACCCCTCCTGGCCGTCCGGGCTGAGGTAGGTGAAGCGGACCGCCGGGCCCTCGGCGTGGTCGACGACCTCGCCGCTCCAGAGCCTCTGGTGCAGGCCGACCTCCCCGCCGTGCAGGTGGTGCTCGCCGAAATTGCGGGCAAGCTGGTAGGTCACCCCGTCGAGCACGAACTGCGCCCCGCTGATGCGGTTGGCGACGCGTCCGGTGGTGCAGCCCATGAAGGGGGGGTTGGCCTCGTACTCGGCGGCCGTGTCAAACCCGAGCAGGACGTCGGCGAAGGCGCCGTCGCGGTCGCGGACGTGCAGCTCGGTCGCCGTCGCCCCGAGGGCTATGGTCCTGAGGATGGTGCCGTTGCCGTTGGTCAGGGTGAAGCGGTCGACGGCGCGGCCGTCGCTCATCGTTCCCAGGGTATCGCGGGTAACCGGGCTCACGTCTGATTCTCCGAAGGTGGGGTGGGGAACGCCGGCGCACAGAACCGCCAGAAGGGCGCCGGCCTGTCTCCATTGCATGCGATCTCTCCCGTCAGGGTGGGGAGGCAACAGGTTATTGCACCCCGCCCGGGGCATCAAGGTGGGATTGCTTTGGGGACGGAGGAATCCTGCGTTATGCAGGGATGCTGAATGAGTTGAAAGGAGGCTCAGTGGATTAGCGGTCTCGGGCGCCATGGAAGACGCTCAAGACATGGACCTCGTCTTCCGTTAACCGGTAGACCACGATGTAGGGAAGTCCGGGAACGACGACTCCAGTGTCCCGTCGACATGTCCGGGATGCCCCATTAGGGGAAAAACCGCCAAATTCTCGATGGTGTTTCCTGATTCTGTGGAAAACCCGCTCGGCAGCTCGAGGGTTGTCCTCATGGATGCGTGCGCCGATCTCGTCGAGATGAGCAAGGGCGGTTGCGGTGTACCGGAGCCTCATGCCCCGTGCTTCTCATACAGTTCCCTCACCGCTTGGTCCGAGGCGAATTCCCCCGCTTCCGCTTCCACAAGGGACCTTCTCACCTCGGCGATCTGCTCGTCCGTCAGCTTGGAGAAGGCTCCTCCTTCGCTCACGACCAAGAGCAACATGCGGCCGATGAAGTCCTGTCTCTCTTCCGGCAGTTCGGAAGCTTTCCTGAACGCCTCTTCCAGAAGCCTGGTCATCGTGGGTTTCTCCATCCGCAAGGGGTTCGAACGGCAATTGGAACAGCGCCCGGTCATGAGAATATAGGATGGCGATGGCGCCGCTACGACCTGATGCCGGCGGCAGGTCGAAGGCATTAACTGAAACCGGGTTCCAGGTATTATCTTTATGTCCCTGAATCAGTTACCGCTCCAATTTATCGCCCCGGACCGAACCGCCGCCGATGCCGAGAAAAGCACAGCTGACCCAGGTCGGCAAGCACAAGCTCGAGATCTCCAACCTCGACAAGGTGCTGTGGCCGCATGACGGCATCCTCAAGGCGGAGCTGATCGAGTATTACCTGAAGATCGCCCCGACCATCCTCGCCCATCTGAGGGGACGGCCGCTTTCGTTCGTGCGCTACCCCGACGGCATCGACGGCGAGAGCTTCTTCCAGAAGAACCGCCCCAAGTGGGCGCCGGCGTGGCTCGATCACGAGGTGATCGGAGAACCGGGCGACTCCCTCGACTACGTGCTCGCCTCGGACGAGGCATCGATGGTCTGGATCGCCAACCACGCCTGCATCGAGGTCCACCACCTGCACTCGCGGCGGCCCCGCTTCGACAACCCCGACTACTTCGTCGTCGACCTCGATCCCCCGGAAGGGTACCCGTTCCCCGACGTCGTCGAGCTCGCCTTCCGGGTCAGGGAGCACCTCGAGTCGCACGGCTACCACCCGTTCGCGAAAACCACCGGCCGCAAGGGGATTCACGTGGTGGCCCCGATCGAGCCGAAGTGGGATTTCGATACGGTGTTCGCCGCGGCCAGGAGGATGTTCCAGCCGTTCGTCCGCGCCCACTCCGCGGTGACGACCCTGCACATCAAGAAGGAGGCGCGCCAGGGCAAGGTGCTGGTCGACGTGTTCCGCAACCGCCCGGCGCAGACCATCGTCGCCGCCTACAGCGTGCGCGGCTCCGCCGGCGCCCCGGTGTCGATGCCGCTTACGTGGGAAGAGCTGGAGCAGCTCGGCGACCCGGGGGAGTACAACCTGCGCACCGCCGCCGACAAGGTGCTGAGCGAGGGAGACCCGTGGGAGGGGATGGGGGCCTACGCCGTGCGTCTCCACACCGACCGCAAACCGGCGAAGAAGAAGCGGACCCCGGCAAAATCGAGAACCCACAAGACCCCGGACCAGCTCGAGTCCTACGCCGGCAGGCGCAGCTTCGAAAAGACCCCGGAGCCGGCCCCGGAGGTAGAGGGCGGGGACGGCAACGCCTTCGTCGTCCACCGCCACCACGCCTCCCGCCTGCACTACGACCTGCGCCTCGAGCGGGACGGGGTGCTCAAGTCCTGGGCGGTGCCCAAGGGTCTGCCGCCGCGGCCGGGCATCAAGAGGCTGGCGGTCCAGGTCGAGGACCACCCGCTGGAGTACCTCACCTTCGAGGGGCGCATCCCCAAGGGGGAGTACGGCGCCGGCCCGATGTGGGTGTACGCCCTCGGCCGCTACGAGGTCACCAACGACAAGAAGGACAGTTTCTACTTCCGCCTGCAGAGCCCCGAGCTGAGCGCCGAGTTCCGGCTGATCAACACCCGCGGCAAGGACTGGCTGCTCGAGCGCCTCGACAACCCGCAGGTCGACTGGCTCGAGGAGTTCGTCGAGCCGATGCTGGCCGAGAACCGCGGCGAGGTGCCCGACCGCGGCGACTACCTGTACGAGCTGAAGTGGGACGGCATCCGCGCCTCGATCGCCGTCGACGAGGGGGAGGTGCGCATCCGCACCCGCAGCCGCCGCGACGTCACCGGGCACTTCCCCGAGCTGCTGCTGCCCGAGGAGGCTTTCCGCGCCTCGTCGGCCCTGTTCGACGGCGAGATCGTCTGCCTGAACGATCAGGGCCGGCCGGTCTTCACCGACGCGGTGGGGCGCCTGCACGCGCGCGGCGAGCGCGGCATCGAGAAGGCGCGGCAGCGCCACCCCGCCCACTGCTACCTGTTCGACTGCCTCTACCTCGACGGGCGGCCGGTCGTCGACGAGCCCCTCGACCGGCGCCGGGAGTGGCTGGAGAGCGCCCTCAAGCCGGAGTCCCCGTACCGGGTCAGCGAGGTGGTCGCCGACGGGCACGCCCTGTTCGAGGCGACGCGGCAGGCCGGGCTGGAGGGGATCGTGGCGAAGCTGCGGGAGGCCCCGTATCTTCCGGGAAAACGCTCCGACAGGTGGCTGAAGATCAAGGTGCGGCGGACCATGGAGTGCCTGGTGGTCGGCTACACCGCGGGCAAGGGGGACCGCAAGAGCCAGTTCGGAGCCCTGCACCTGGCGACCCCCAACGGCAACGGCCCGGGCCTCGACTACCTCGGCAAGGTCGGCACCGGCTTCGACGCAAAAACCATGACCTCGGTGATGAAAGTTCTCCGTCAGCTCGAAGAGAGTGAGCAACGGCCGATCGATGAAAAACCGCTGGACGACGCGCAGACCACCTGGATCGAACCGCGGCTGTACTGCGAGGTGGAGTACGCGTCGTTGACCAACATAGGGACGCTGCGCGAGCCCGTGTTCGTTCGCCTGCGTCCCGACATGGAACCGGAACAGTAGCGGGGCGCCGACGCGCGCCCGCAAGCGACAGGAGGTGTAGCGTGAACATGCGATCTTTGTGGAAGGGGCACATCAGGTTCTCGATGGTGACGATCCCGGTGCGGCTGTACAACGCCGTCGACTCGGGGTCGAGCATCCGCTTCAACCAGATGCACAAGGAGGACAACGGCCGCGTCGGCTACGACAAGAAGTGCAAGAGCTGCGGCGAAGCCCTGAGCAACCACGACATCGTCAAGGGGTACGAGTACGCCCCTGACGAGTACGTCATCATCGAGGACGAGGACCTGCAGAAGCTCAAGCTCGCCAGCACCCGGATCATCGAGATCGAGGGGTTCGTCGACGCCGAAGAGGTCGACCAGATGCTCTACGACACCCCCTATTTCGCCGGGCCGGACGGCGAGGTCGCAAAGAAGGTGTACGGCCTGCTGGCGGGGGCCCTGGAGGCCAGCGGCAAGGTCGGCGTCGGCAAGGTGGTGATGCGCGACCGCGAGGACATGGTGCTGATCGGCCAGCAGGAGGGCGGGCTCGTCATCTACAAGGTCCGCTACCCGGAGTTCCTGCGCAGCATCGGCGACGTCCCCGAGATCCAGGAGGTCGACGTCGCCGCCGAGGAGCTGAAGCTGGCGCAGAGCCTCGTCGACTCGATGACGACCTCGTTTTCCGACATCGAGATGAAGGACACCTACCGCGAGGCGGTGAAGGAGCTGATCGACGCCAAGGTCGAGGGCCAGGAGATTGTCGCCGTCGCCGAGGAGGTCAAGCCGGTGGTCGACATCATGTCCGCCCTCAAGGAGAGCATCGAGCAGGCGAAGACCGAGAAGAAGCCGATGAAGCGGGCCGAGGGAGAGAAGGCGGCAGCCAGGGCGAAGCCGAAAAAGAAGGCGCCCGCAAAGAAGAAGGCGGCGAAGAAGCCGGCGGCCAAGGCGAGGAAGGTGGCCTGATTGGCGGTCCCGGGGAACAACCTGCCGGATCGAAGGAGCAGCGTTGCGAGGTCTCGGCGTATGAATTCCAGGGAATATGCGGAACGGCATGCCGGCAGCCTTCTGAGTCGGCGGTCCGGAGGCGAGTCGGACAGATGAGCAAGCTGCTTCCCTTCCCCGCGGCGAAGGCGCGCCGGCCCTCGAAGTTCGGGTACGAGCGCGTCCGCAAGCGGGACCGCAGGGACAGGAGCCAGCTCGACCTGTTTGCCGGGGGCGGCGGCAAGCTGATCGAGTTCCCGGCGGCGGCGGGGCCCGGGCCGTTCGAGGAGGCCCTGGCGCTCGAGGACGGCGGCGACGAGGGGGCTGCCCGCCGGCTCTACGAAACCGCGGTCGCCGAAGGGGACTCGGTGCCGGACGCCTACTGCAACCTCGGAGTGATCGAGTCCAAGGCGGGCGGCGTCGAGCAGGCATTCGGCTGCTTCCGCAACGCCCTCAAGCACGACCAGCAGCACTGGGAATCTCACTACAACCTCGCCAACCTCTACTTCGACACCGAGGAGTACCGGCCCGCCCGCGTCCATTACGAGCTGGCTGCCGAGATCGAGCCGGAGTTCCGCAACATCTACTTCAACCTCGGCCTCGTGCTGGCGATCGACGAGGAGTTCGAGCTCGCCATCGACGCCCTTTCGCGCTACCGGAAGCTCGCCCCCGACAGCGAGGCGGGGGCGGCCGAGGACCTGCTGGAACATCTGAGGCGTTCCCTCGAACAGCAGGGCTGAGCCTCCCGTGCGGTTGGGGGCCGGGCTAATGGAATTGGCGCGGCCCTTGGAGGAACCTTGACGCCCCGGGCTTGAGACCGGCTTCGAAGCGGGTGGCCGGGGGCACATAACCCTGGAGCCCCCGAGTCGCGGCCGGCACCGGGGCGACACCTCTCTACAGGTCGCGCCGCGCGAGGCTGAACTTCTGGCCCGTCGGGCCGGGGGCCGGCTGGGCCGCCAGGAAGAGGGCCAGGGGAACGACGTCCTCCGGTTTCTTGTTCCACTCGATGACCCCGAACCGCGAGATACTGCCCGGGGCGGCGGGGTTCAGGGCGGTGGCCACCGGGCCGGGGATCAGCTCGTTGACGCTGATTTCGTGCTCCGAGAGCTCCGCGGCCAGCACCCGGGTCAGCATCGACAGGCCGGCCTTCGAGCAGCAGTACGCCGAGTCCCCCGCGCAGGCCCGCTGCCCCATCCCCGAACCGATGGTGATGATCTTGCCCGACCCCCGCGCCCTCAGGTGCGGGATGGCGGCGCGGGCGCACACGTAGGCGCCGAGCAGGTTGACCTCGAGCACGCGCCACCATGCCTGCGGGTCGCTGCCCTCGACCGGACCGGAGGCGTTGGTCCCGGCGTTGGCGACGAGGATGTCGAGGCCCCCGAACGCCTCCACGGCGCCGCGCATCAGGCGGCCGGCCTCCTCCTCCCGGGTGACGTCAGTCGGAACGGTGATGGCGCGGCCCCCGGATTCGGAGATGGCCGCGACCGTTTCCTCAACCTGCGTCCGGGTGCGGGCGGCGCAGACCACCGCGGCCCCCGCCGCGGCGTACCCGGCGGCGATGGCCCGGCCGATGCCGCGGCCCGCCCCGGTGACGACGGCCACCTTGCCTTCGAGTGTGCGTCCGTCTGCAGTCATGGTTCCTCCTCCAATGGCTGGCTGGCGTTACGGTTCGTTCGCGCAGGAATAACCGGATCGCCGCAGGCGCGGGCCATGTCGTAACAGCCCGGTGATAAAGTTGCTCTGAAGGCGAGGCCGAGGCATGGTGGTGTCGAAGGCAAAGCGCGCGACCGAACCGAGGGATTCGGGGAGGAAGCGCAACGCCGGCTACGGCCCCCAGAGCCCGCCGCAGCCCGGATGGGCTTTTCCAACGGGCTGGCAGGAAGCGGACGGAACAACCAACCGGTCTGGAGAAAGGGAAGCGCGGCCGTCTGCGGTCCTCCCGGTGAGAGCTGCTGCACAACCATTACCTTGTAAGATCCGGTGAAGGGCCATGCGTCCCCGGCCTCGAGGCAGGCGGAAGAGGTGGGCAACCTTCCCGATTCTCTGCGATTCGACGGCCGCCCCCCGTCTCGGCGGCTCATGGGCCTCGGCCGGAAAAGCAACTCCATCGACTGACTGTCATCTGAAAGGAAGTCCCGAATGCCCGGCGATTTCGAGAGCAACCTGAAGAAATACGGCGAGCTGGCGGTGCGGGTCGGACTCAACCTGCAGCCGGATCAACGGCTGATCGTCCGCGCCCCGGTCGCCGCCGCGGAGCTGGTCCGCGCCGTGGCCGCCTCGGCCTACGACCTCGGCTGCCGCTACGTCGACGTCCACTACGGGGACGAGCAGCTCGAGCTGATCCGCTTCGAGCACGCGGCGCGCGACTCGTTCGAGGAGTACCCGTCATGGCAGGTCGAGGGGCTTGCCGGGCGCGCCAGGGAAGGGGACGCCTTCCTGCGCGTGACCGGCGACGACCCCGACCTGCTGAAGGGCCAGGACCCGGAGCTGGTCTCGCTGACCCGCAGGATCGCCTCGGAGCAATCGCGGCCACTGCTCGACTATATCACCCGCATGGCCGTCAACTGGTGCGTGATCTCGGCGGCCGTGCCCCCCTGGGCGGCCCGCGTCTTTCCCGAGGCCCCCGCGGCGGACCGGGTCGGCCTGCTGTGGGATGCGATCTTCCGCATGTGCCGCGTCGACGCCGGCGATCCGGCCGCGGCCTGGAAGGAGCACATCGACCGCCTCGAAAGGCGGCGCAAGCTGCTGACGGAGAATGCCTACTCCTCGCTCCACTACCGCGCTCCCGGCACCGACCTGACCGTCGGCCTGCCGGAAGGGCACGTCTGGCGCGGCGGCATCGACCGCAGCTCCGCCGGGACGGTCTTCGTTCCCAACATCCCGACCGAGGAGGTGTTCACCATGCCCCACTGCCGCCGCACCGACGGCAGGGTGCGCTCGACCAAGCCGCTGAACTACGGGGGCTCCCTGATCGAGGACTTCTCCGTCACCTTCGCCGAAGGCCGCATCGTCGAGGCGTCCGCCGGGCAGGGGGAGGATATCCTGCGCAACCTGCTGGACACCGACGACGGCGCCGCGAGGCTGGGGGAGATCGCCCTGGTTCCCGACAGCTCCCCGGTCTCGCGGTCCGGGCGGCTGTTCTACAACACCCTGTTCGACGAGAACGCCTCGAGCCACGTCGCCCTCGGGCAGGCGTACAACGTCTGCCTCGAGGACGGCGCCGCCATGGAGGAGGAGGAGTTCTCCGCGGCGGGCGGGAACCTCAGCGTCGTGCACGTCGACTTCATGATCGGCTCGGGAGAGATGGATATAGACGGGGTGCTGTCGGACGGCACCCGGGAGGCGGTGATGCGGGGCGGCGAGTGGGCGGTGGAGGTGCAGGGACCGGATCAGTCGTAGCTGTCGGGCAGACCCAGCTCTTCGAGCAGCCGCGCCAGCTCGGCGACGGTCTCCGGGTCGAGGGGAATCCCCTCGCGCTCGCGCCGCAGGCGCTCGCGGTGGGAGCGCTCTCCCGGCACGAGGATCTCGTCGAACCCCGGCGCCTTGCGCGAGGCCTTGAGCCCGGCCACCAGCTGCTCGACGGCCCCCTCGAAAACCGCGCGGGACACGAAGTGGCCGGGGTCGACCACGAGGGCGAACACCCCGTTGACGTTGTGGTCCTCCTGCGGCTGCAGGCCGGTGCTGGCCCCGGCGCCGCTGAGCACCCCGGCGAGCACGTCGACCAGCATGTTGAGGGCGAACCCCTTGTGGGCGGCGGCCGGCCCCCCGAGCGGAAGCAGCGCCCCCTTGCTCCCGTCTATCGAGAAGTCCGCCGGGTCGCGGGTCGGCTCGCCGCCGGCGTCGATGAGCCAGCCCTCCGGAACGGGCTCCCCGGAGCGCGCCGCCATCTTGACCTTGCCGGCGGCGGCGACGCTCGTGGAGAAGTCCATGACGATCGGGTTCCCGGGCTGCCACGGGATGCCGGCGGCGACCGGGTTGGTGCTGAAGAACGGGGCCGAGCCCCCGAGCGGAGCCACCGCGGGATTTCCCCCGGCGTCGTTGACCATCATCAGGGCGACCATCCCCTGTAGCGCCGGCTCGCCGACGTAGCTGCCGAGACGGGCGACGTCGGTGCAGTTGAGGATGGTCACGCAGCCGCACCCTGAGGCGCGCGCCTTCTCCGCGGCGATCTCGAACGCCCTGACGCAGGCGAGCGGGCCGAGGGAGAAGCCGGCGTCGAGGTGGGCGGAACCCGCGGACTCGCGCAGCAGCTTCAGCTCGCCTTCAGGCCGGGTCCGGCCCTGCCGCAGGTCGCTGGCGTACATCGCCACCCGCACCACCCCGTGGGAGTCGTACCCCGACAGGCTCGCCTCGCACAGGATGCCGGCCACCGTGGCCGCGTCTTCCGGCGGGACGCCGAGGCGTCCGAAGACGTCGAGCATCAGCTGGCGCAGGGAGGTGCTGGAGATGGTCCGGTTCATTGGAGCGGTCCTTGTATGGCGGTTTTTGGTGCTGGTTCGCCGCAGGGCGCACCGGCTATTGCATTTTCAGCGCCAAAGTGAAATAGCAGATCCCGCTATTACGCAATTGCGAATAAAGGTGCAGTGCCGAGAGAAAGTGCCATGCGGTGACGTGGATCGTGATGAAAGGCCCCGGTTCCACCCGAAGGGCGGGAAAACTCCCCCGGCCACCTCCTTCAGACAACGCAGGTGAAGAAAGCGCCGGATACCCTGCGTTTTCTTGCGATTGTGAAACAAGCTATTGTAATTTAGCTTCGAAAGTGAATTAGCGGATCCTGCTATTGCATTTTTGCGAATAAAGGGGTGTCATGCAGCGCGGGGAGAGCGGCAGCCATGCTGTGACGTTCGCCGGTAGCGAGCGCGTCAGCGCCTTCGTGCCCGTGCCGTTGCCACCGAAACCGCCCTTGGTTCTGGACGGCTCGCTGCAGCAGGCCCTGGAGTCGGCGGTGCTTGCACTGGGTCGCCTCGACGGCGTCGCAAAGCTTCTGCCGGACGAGAAGCTGTTCCTGTACACCTACGTACGCAAGGAAGCAGTGCTTTCCTCCCAGATCGAAGGCACGCAGTCGTCGCTGTCCGACCTCCTGCTCTTCGAGATGGAGCAGGCGTCGGGGGTTCTTCTCGACGACGTGCGCGAAGTCTCGAACTACGTGGCCGCCCTCGAACAGGGTCTGCGCCGCCTGCGGGAAGGGTTTCCGCTGTCGAACCGCCTGATCCGCGAGATCCACGGCGTGCTGATGGCCAGCGGGCGGGGCAGCGAAAGAACCCCCGGCGAGTTCCGGCGCTCGCAGAACTGGATCGGAGGGACCCGCCCCGGAAACGCCCTCTTCGTGCCGCCCCCGCACACAGAGGTGCCCGGATGCATGGCGGCGCTCGAGCGTTTCCTCCATTCGGAGGAGCAGTCCACGCTGCTGAAAGCGGGGCTCGCGCACATGCAGTTCGAGACCATCCATCCCTTCCTCGACGGCAACGGCCGCGTGGGCCGGCTGCTCATTACCCTGCTGCTGTGCCACGCCGGGGTGCTGCGCGAGCCGCTCCTGTATCTCAGCCTGTATCTGAAGCAGCACCGGGAGACCTACTACGACCTGCTGAACAAGGTGCGCCGAACCGGCGATTGGGAGGCCTGGCTCGCCTTCTTCCTCGAAGGCGTGGCTCAGACGGCGGAGGGCGCGGTGGAGACGGCGGAGCGCCTTTCGGCGATGTTCGAGAAAGACGCGGATCGGATCGGAGAAGTCGGGGGACGAAGGGCAGGTTCGACGCTGCGGGTACACGAGGCACTCATGTCGCAGCCCATCCTGTCCATTCCCCAGGTCCGCGGTCTGACCAGGCTGTCCTTTCAGGCGGCCGCCTCGGCAATGGAACTGCTGGCCAACGAGGGAATCGCCCGGGAGATCACCGGCAAGCGCCGGGATCGGCTGTTCGTATACGACCGCTATCTGTCCGTGCTCGGCGAAGGTACCGAGGCGGCTTGAGCGGGAACTCCCCCGGACTGCCCCCTATCCGAACAGCTTGAGCGACAGGCCCCAGCCGCTGACGCAGGCGAAGATCAGGAGAACGACCGCCGAGACGACCGCGCCGATCAGCACCGCGGGGCGGGTCCGGTAGCGCGGCGGGAGAATGAAATTGAGGTAGATGGCGGCCGGCATCAGCACGGCGATCGCCAGGTTGGCCAGGAGGAAGCTCGCGATCCCGATGAGGGTGTCGAAGGGGATGTCGAGCCAGATGACGGTGGTGGCGATAGCGAACATGTACAGGCAGATGTACCGCTTGAGGTTCTCGAAGTCCCAGGTGCGGTCGGGCCATACCGCCGAAGAGAACCCCTGGACCACCCGGGCGTACATCTCCGGTAGCGCCTGCAGCGTTCCCCACAGGGCGGCGATGATGCACACGTAGTAGATCCATACCAGGGTGGGGTGGATGTTGGCCCAGACGTGGGCCTGGTTGGTCAGCAGGCTCCAGCCCTGGAAGTGGGTCTGCAGGGGCATCAGCACCGCGGCCCCGGAGATCAGGAAAGCGGCGCTGACGAGGAACAGGACGATGGCGCCGAGGCCGACGTCCCAGCGCAGCGGCGCAATCAACTGCCGCAGGCGGCTCACCTGCTCCTCGTCCTCCGGGAGGTAGTCGATCTCACTGCTGTTGAAGGCGTGCTCGCGGATGCGGTCGATGTCGTCGTGCCCGGTCAGGCCCCAGCGGTGCAGGCCGACCCAGTTTGAATAGGCGAGGTAGGTGAAGACGCCGCCGCCGACGTAGCCGAAGGCGGTGGCCAGGGTCAGCAGCGGATACTCGATGGCGTCGGCCGGAGCCCAGGACGGGAAGTCCGGCATCCCGTTGATGCCGAAGGTGCCGAGGAGGGCCTGAACGAAGTCGGGGCGAACCATCAGGGTTCCGACCATCGTGCCGATGACGAGAATCCCGCAGATCGCCAGCTGCTGTTTCTCCAGGCGCTCGAAGGAAAGGCGGATGCCGAACAGCATCGCCACGGCGATGAAGAGGGTGGAGATGCCGTTCTCCCAGAGCTTCTCGGCGGCGTCGATCCCTTCGGCAGGGGCGAGGAACAGGTGGTGGACGAGGTCGCCGCACGGTTTGGAGATCGCCACCCAGGCCAGCGGCGCCACCGACAGCTCGAGGACGATCAGCGTTATCAGCAGCCAGCCGCGCGGACCGGGCAGGTGGACGAGGCGGTGGCCGATGGACTCGCCGCTGCCCGCGGTGTAGCGGCCGACGAGATAGGTGACGAAGATGCTCTTCGCCAGCACGCTGAGAAGGATCAGCCACAGCAGGTCGTACCCCGCCCATGCGCCGAGGCGCACCACGACGATGGTCTCTCCGGCGCCGATGCTCACCGAGGCGACTATCGCCGCCGGACCGAACGCCGACATCATGGCGAGGAGGCGCCTGAGCGACCAGGGCTGGGCGTACACTCCCTTGAGAGGCGGTACGGTTACTTTATCCATTTTGCTGACGATTCTGCGGATTCAGGGCGGATAGGCAGGGCCGCGAGGGGCAGAATATGGCCGCCCTCATGTGCCGGATCAACTCGGCGCCGAAGGCGCGAGCGCTTGACACCCGCCAGCCGCGGAGCTACCCCTATCTGCCCGAACCCGAGCGATCTCCCGTGGCCATGAACGGCTCGCAGCACTCCTGCTTTCTCGACCGTCCCTCCGAACGCTACCGCGACAGCTTCCTGGCCGGCGCCTCCGAGTTCATCGGCGAAGGCAGGCTGGACTCGACCTACGCGGCGCTCCTCGGCTACGACCTGCGGCGGCTCGAAAGGCGTTTCTCCTCCTTCGTGTGGGACCTGCTTCAGCTCGGAGAGAAACGGCCGGCGAGCAGTTCCGGCTACCTGGACCGCGTCTTCTGGCTGATAGACGGGGAGGAGTACGTGGGCCAGCTGTCGGTGCGTCCTGAGCTGGGCACCCCATACCTGGTGACCTACGGCGGGCACGTTGGCTACAGCATCCGCCCGGGGCTGCGCCGCCGGGGTTACGGGCAGATCATCCTCTCGCTGGCCTTGAGGGAATGCATCGACATGGGACTGGCGCGCCTGCTGGTGACCTGCGACTCGGACAACATCGCATCGAAGAAGATCATCGAGCGCAACGGCGGCCGCTTCGAAAGCGCCATGAACATGGACGGCCGCGGGCTCGAAGCGGAAGGCCGGGGGCGCCGGGAGAGGGTGCGCAAGCTGCGCTACTGGATCGATCTCGATCCCGTGGCAGAAGGAGTCGTCCGGTGAAGGAGCGGGTCGAACCGGACTACGGCGGCGGCAGCATAGTCAACCTCGCCGCGTCGATGGTCGCCGCTTTCGGTGTCGAGCCGCCGGCTCCCTGCTGCCGGGAGGGCCTGCTGCCGGCCGAACCGCTGGCCGCCGGGGGGGACGTCGCGCTGCTGGTCTGCGACGCCGTCGGCCTGTACCAGTTGCAGCGCGCCATGGAGGCGGGGCGCACCCCGAACCTGTGCCGCCTCGCCGAGACCGCTCCGGGCGGGATGCGGCAGCTCACCTCGGTATTTCCCTCGACGACGACAGCCGCCCTGACCACCCTGAGCAACGCGCGGGCTCCCGGCGACCACGGCATCCTCGGCCACCGGCTCTGGCTGGAGGAGTTGGGGAGCCTGTGCAACATGCTGCGCTTCACCACCGGCTCGAAGCCGCCGGAGGGGTTCGACGAGGAGGTGGTCCGCGCCGTGCCGACGGTCTACGAGCTGCTCGCAGCCGCGGGCGTCTCCTCCAACGTCGTCAGCGCCGCCGAGTACGAGGGCACCGCGTTCACCGCGCTCCTGAGCCGGGGCGCCGCCTACCTGGGATACCACGCCCAGTCCGAGCTTCCGCACCTGCTGGAAACCTGCCTGCGGGAGAGCGGCGGCCGCAGCTTCCACTCCCTTTACTGGCCGATGATCGACACCCTCTCCCACAAGTACGGCCCGGTCTCGACGAAGGAGGAATCGCGCGCCTGCCTGCTGGAGTTCGAGTTCATCGACCTGATGATCGGCCACGTCGCCGAGGCCTGCCGCCGGTACGGCTGCTCGCTGGTGATAACCGCCGACCACGGCCAGGTGCGGCTCGACCCGGAGAAGGCCCTGGTTCTGGACGGACCCGACGCCGAGGCGCTGCGCCACCCGCCGGGCGGCGGCCGCAGGGCCTGGTACCTCGCCTCCGACGACCCGGAGAAGCTGGTTTCCGGCGGCTTCCTCGGGCGCCCGGAAGTCGAGTGGGTGCACAGCGGCGCCGCGGTCGCCCGCGGCTGGTTCGGGGGTGACTGCGGCAGGTTCCGCTCCCGTCTGGGGGACGTCGTCGCGCTTCCCGGGGACGGCCTGCAGCTGGTGTACGACTTCGGGTCGGGAATCCACACCCAGACCGGCTCCCACGGGGGGATGACGGCCGAGGAGATGCTGGTGCCGCTGCTCGCGGTGCCGGCCTCCGCCTGGTGATTCCGGCATGCCGGAGGCGCGCCCCGGTCTCGAAGGGAGCCGGATCGATCCGGCCGGCGGCGAGTCCGCAGTCCTGTTCACTACCAACCCGGGCCTGGAAGACATCGTCGCCGACGAGTTCGGCAGCCGCCTCGCCGAAGCAGGCTTTCCGGCGCCGCGGTTCGACCTCGAGCCGTTCGGTTTCAAGGGGCACGTCCTCGCCCGGATTCCTGTCGGCGAAGGCGTAGAGGGGGCAGCGCCGGGGGGTTCCGGAGCGACTCTGTGGGAGCTTGCCCTGGAGCTGCGTTCCGTCCACCACGTGGTGCGCCTCCTCTACAGCTTCGAGATCCCGGCAGAAACCGCGGCGGCAGG
>JAPOZF010000159.1 GCA_026706165.1 Gemmatimonadota bacterium | reverse complement strand
GAGGACAAGGGGGAAGATCTATACGACGGCCGCACCGGCTGGCACCGGGTGCCGGTCAACGTGGTGCGCAGCGAGGCCTAGGCCTGATCCTCCGGGAACCAGTTCCCGATCTTCTCGCGGATCGCCAGGGCCTGCCGGGGGCTCGAGATCTCGAATTTGCTGCGTGGAAGGTAGGATCCGTCGCGCTTCTGGTAGCGCCTGATCGACACCTTGTGGGGGCCGTACTCGCCGGATTTGCGGTCGAGATCCTGGTAGAGGAACATGATCGTCGTCCAGGATCCCTTGCTCAGCACCTCCTTGTCGAGCTGCTTGCGCAGAACCTTCCCGTCTTCTTCGTACTGAATCGTCAGTTCATCTACTGTTTCAGCCATGACTTAGAAATAAACGGCCCTCTCGGGAGCCGGGCAAACCCCGGAGCCTGCATGCCCTCCTCTCCCCCGCCGTGCTGCCGTTCGCACTTTCTTGCCGCTCCGTACAGGGGGCCATATACTGACTGAAACGAGCGAAAGGATCGGCATCATCCCCGCGAACACGAGGATCGAGGACAAGTACGAGCTCGAGGAAGGCACTGTCTTCCTCACAGGCATCGAGGCGATCGTTCGCCTGCTGGTGGAGAAGCAGCGCCGCGACGAGCTGCTGTCCGGGGCGGGCACGGTCAACCAGACCTACGTCTCCGGGTACGAGGGATCCCCCCTTGGAGGACTCGACCTCGAAATCGCCTCCCAGCTCGAGGTCCTGAACCGCCGCGGCCGCACTGTGCACCAGTTCGGCATCAACGAGAAGACCGCGGCCTCGGCGATGCTCGGAACCCAGTACGCCCCCTCGGCGGACGTCGACGCCTTCTGGTACGGCAAGGCGCACGGCGCCATGTGGATCCCGGACGAGGTCTGGCTCGCCAACCTCGCCGGTACCAGCGGCAGCGGATCGATGGTCCTGCTGTGCGGGGAGGATCACCGGTCAAAGAGCTCGGTTTCACCGGGGAGCAGCGACTGGGTGCTGCGCGGCAGCATGGTCCCGGTCTTCTACCCGGCAAGCGTCGGGGAAATCCTCAGCCTCGGCATGCACGCCGTCCACCTGTCCCGTTTCCTGGGAGTGGTGACCGCCCTCAAGCTCGCGACCCCGCTCTGCGACGGCGCGGGAACGGTCCGTCTCCGGGATGCACGCCCCGAAATCCACCTGCCGCGGACCGGCTTCGAGAAGCGCTTCAGCCCTATCGTCATGGCCCTCGGGGCGCTGCCGATGCAGAAGGAGCTCGTCGAGGAGAAGCTCCCCTTGGCCGAGGAGTACGTCCGGCTCAACCGGCTCAACCGGATTCACCCCGCAAAAGGCACGGGTCCGGAAGCGGCCGGCATCATCGCCACCGGCAAGTCCTTCCCCGACGTCAGACAGGCCCTGGAGATCATCGGCGTGGAGGTGCCGGTGCTGCAGCTGTCGGTTACCTACCCGCTCGACCAGGAGATCATCCGCGAGTTTGCCGGCACCTTCGACCTGCGGACCGTCTACCTCGTCGAGGAGCCCGGACCCTTCGTCGAGGAAGGGGTCAAGTCCGCCCTCTGGGGTTCGCGCGTGGAGGAGGTGTACGGCCAGTACGACGAAGGGGGGAAACCGTTCGTGCCCTCCTGGGGGGAGGTTGACCCGGAGCGGATCGCCCAGCTGCTGGGCCCGCGTCTCCTTCCTTCTGCGCATGCCCCGGCATCTCCCCTGTACGGCCGTCTGGAGGACATCCTTGGACGAAGCTATCCCGAGGTCCCGAAGGTCGCCCCCATGTCTTGCGGGGGATGTCCCTACAACGCTTTTCGCGATCTCAAGGGGGAAAAGCCCGGGGGCGCCATCGGCTGCAGCTCGATCCGGGCGATGGAAGCCTACGACTACGGGGTGCTCTACATCCCGACCATGGGGGCGGGCGGTTCGATCTACAGCGGCACCGCTCCCTTCAACGGCAACAGGCACAGCTATCAGTACCTCGGCGACGGCAGCTACTTCCACAGCGGCAGGGGGGCGGTCCAGAGCTGCGTGCAGGGCGGGGTCAACATCACCTTCCTGCTGCTGTTCAACGGCGCCGTTGCCCTGACCGGGGGACAGCGCCCCGGGGGGCAGCGCAGCGTTTCCGAGGTAGCCGGAGAGCTCCTCTCACTCGGGGTGCGCGAGGTGGGGATCGTCAGCGAAGAGCCCCGGCGCTACCGCTCCCTGAAGGGGGGGAGGGTGCGCGGGTTGGGCCTGGAGCGGCACGCCGTGGGTCTCGCCCGTTTCAAGGGGGTCGCCGGCACCACGGCGCTGATCCTCGACAAGGAGTGCGCCACCGAGAAGGGCCGCCGCCGCCGGCGGCTGGGGGAGAAGCCGGAGAGCTACATCCTCGTCGACGAGAGGCTGTGCGAGGGGTGCGGCGACTGTTACCGGCAGTCGGAGGGCTGCGCCGCGCTCTACGGCACCGAGACGGAGTTCGGCGAGAAGACCCAGATCCGCCAGGCCAGCTGCGTTCAGGACGGCCTCTGCGTCGACGGGGAGTGCCCCTCGTTCGTGAAGGTGACTCCGCGCTCCGGCTCGGTTGGGCTGCGCCGGGCGACGCCGGAGCCCCTGCGGGACGTGCCCGAACCACCGTCCCATCCCGACCTGAACTCGGGAGACTACACCATCTTCGCCGTCGGCCGCGGCGGCACCGGGGTGGTGACGATCTCCCACCTCGTCGCCTACGCCGGCATGCTCGACGGGCTCAACGTGTACCTGTCGAACAACACCGGCCTGGCGCAGAAAGGGGGTCCGGTAGAAGCGCCGATCGTCTTCAGCCGCCGCCGGCAGCCGGTGTTCAACCGGCTTTTTCCCGGTTCCTCCGATCTTTATCTCGGCTTCGACCTGCTGCGCGCCGCCGAGCCCGGGAACCTCAGGTTCGCCTCGCCGGACCGCACCGTTTCCCTGGTGAGCACGACGCGCATTCCGACGGCGCAGATGAACCGGAATCCCGGCGGGGAGTTCCCCGATCCCGATTACCTGGCGGGGCTGATCGACCAGTGCAGCCGCAAGCCGGACAACATCTACATCGACTCCTTCTGGCTCGCCGAGAAGCTGTTCGGCGACAGCCTGTACGCCAACATGCTGCTGCTGGGAGCGGCGTACCAGGCAGGGCGCCTGCCCCTGAGAGCCGCCTCCATCGAGGCCGCCATTGCGCTTAACGGCAAGGCCGTCGAGGCCAACGTCCAGGCGTTTCGCTGGGGCCGGCTGGCCGTGGCGGACCCGGCGCGGCTGCAGGCCCATGTCGGTCCGGTCGTTCCCGACGGCGCCGACCTCGTTCGCGAAAACCGCGGCAAGCTCGGCAGCGGCAGCCAGCGATCCCTCCACGACGAGGCCTTGCAGTCGCTCGACCTGCCGGCCGAGCTGGCCGCCCGCTTCAGCGTCCGCATCGCCGATCTGATTTCCTACCAGGACGAGTCATACGCGAGGGAGTACGTCGACCTCGTGCGATCCGTCGCCGCCGGCGAAACCGGGACCCGCGGCGACGGGCCGCGGCCGCTGACCCGGGCGGTGATTCTCAACCTGCACAAACTGATGGCCTACAAGGACGAGTACGAGGTGGCGCGGCTGGCCCTCGACCGGGAATCGCGGGAGCGGCTGGCAGGGATGTTCGACGGGGAGGTGAGGATCTCCCATTACCTGAATCCCCCCACCTTGAGGCGCTTCCGGGTCGGCAAGATCGCGGTCGGCCCCTGGTTTCGGCCGCTGTTCTCCTGCCTGCGAGCCCTGCGCGGCCTGCGCTCCACGCCCTGGGATCCCTTCGGCCGCACTCCCTGCCGGAAGCTCGAGCGCGAGCTGGTGGCCTGGTACAGGAACCTGGTGCAGGAGGTGGCGGAGCTGTTGTCGCGGCCCGGAACCACGGCCGCTGACCGCACCCGGGCGGTGGAGATCGCCGAGGCTCCCGACTCGATCCGCGGGTACGAGCAGGTCAAGATCGAATCCGCGGCGAAGGCGAGGGCTCAGGCCGAGGCCCGGTTGCGGGAGCTGCGAGGACGAACGGACCCCGGTAGCGTTTCCAGGTAGACGGCGTTGCTCAGCGCAAGGGGACTTCCGCAACTCCGCCCGAGCGCCGGGCTTTGCGCATCGACCTGAGAAGGGCGAAGTCCCGGGCTGTTTCTTCGCCGGGAGGCCCTCCCGCGTCACCTTCGGCGACCGCCCGGCAGAAGGCCTGGAGCCAGGCCGGTTCGGGGCGCAGGCCGGGAGGTTGACGCACTTCCTGGCCCCCCGGTCCGAAGGCGACGACCCGGTTGGACCCGGCGGCGTAGGTCAGAATCCCCCCGCTTCCGAGAAACAGGAAATCCCCTTCCGGAGCGCCTGCCCGGATCGCGGCGAGCTGGGCGGTGGCGCGATTGGCGAAGGAGACGGTGGCGGTCGCGTGCACCCCCCGTCCAGCCGCGGCCGCGGTGACGTGAAGGCGCGACGGCCCGGAGCGAACAAGCGCCGCCGCCTGGGAGCAGGCGTCGGCCAGGGCCCACCAGGCCGCCGTCATGCTTCCCCCTCCCGCCTCGACCGCGGCGCGCAGGAAGACGGGCCGGCCGAAGTCGTTTTCGCCGCTCGCTTTCAGCAGCCGCGCATGTGCGCTGCCAAACCCGTACGACCCGGCCCAGCTCAAGGCAACGCCGCATTCGCGGGCAGTACTGCGGAGCTCCTCGAGACGGTCCGCCGAGGTCGCCGGAATGCCGCGGCAGAGCACGTGAAAGCCGGCCCTGAGGGCGGCGCCTGCGTCGCGCTCGAGGTTCGGGCGGGGCGCCAGGAAACAGGCGATTCTGCTGTCGCCCTCAGTGGCGGACAGGGCAGTGCCCAGCGTGGCGAACGAGGGGATCCCGGGGAGCCGCACCGGACCGGCGATGGAGACGATCTCCAGGCTCGCGGCAAGCTCCTCGACGAGGGGCCGCTGGCCCCTTCCGGCGACCAGGCAGACGGCGCTCACGAGCCATCCCTTTCCGGCAGGCGCACCGGCCCGTTCTCGACGATGGAGCGGTACCCGGCGAGCAGGATTTCCATGTGGTCCCGCGCCTCGGCGGCGGAGTAGAGCGGCTGCCGGTCCTCGTCGATCGCCGCCACGAGATCTTCCAGCCCGTTGCCGAGGCAGGCGTCGTCGACCAGCGGCGAGGCCGTGGTCGGCGAGGGGGTGTGCCACTGCATCGGATCTTCGGCCGGGGGGTGGTAGTTCGTTGCCGTCACGGTCCGGCTGAGCGTGGTTTCGAGCAGCGGGCGCTTGGCGTCGACGAGGGCGCTGCGCTCGCTGCCGACGAGCCAGGCGCGCAACGGCCCTCCGCCGGCATGGGTGGCCACGCCGACGCGTCCGGCGCACAGCGTCGCCAGGCGGCCTCCGGCATCGACCAGGGTCATGGTGGCGAAATCCTCGGCGCGGCGGGCGGCGTGCTGTGAGAAGAAATGAGCCCCGCCGTGGGCGAGCACCTCCCGGATCGGGCCCAGGCAGCGCTGCACGAGTCCCACGGAATATGCGCCGACCGTCAGCAGCTCCCGCTTGATGTCGGGGAACTTCCAGGGGCCGGCGGGCAGGAAATCTCCGGAGACGGACAGGTCCGGCTCGGGCCAGCCCTTGCAGAAGAGTATGTCGGAGTGGACGGCCACCAGCTCCCCGAGGTCGCCGTTGTCGATCAGCTCGCGGCACCGGCTCACCAGGGTCCCGTAGGTGTAGCTCGGCACGATCGCGCGAACCCCGGAACGGGCAACGGCGTCGACGACGGCGTCGCACTCCTCGAGGCTGCCCCCCATGAACTTGTCGATCCAGAGGTGCTTTCCCGCGCCCGCGGCGCGCACCGCGAGGTCCGCCCGGCGCTCGATCTCGTGGCCGATGCTGACGATGTCGACTCCCTCGATGGCCAGGGCGTCGTCCACCCCCTCGATGCAGGGAACGCCGATCTCCCGGGCCCGCTGGCGGTTCAATTCCCGCAGGCGGGGCTCGACGTCCGGTTCGTCGGCGACGGCGACGATGCGCACGCGCGGATGGTTCCGGTACAGGGGGACGAAGGAGTCCTGGTGACTGTGGCGGCTGAAACTTACCAGCAGCACGCCGTAGGTTGCGGGCATTCCGTTCCAGGAGGTTGGGGGTGGCCCTGCGCGGGGGACGTCGGTCCGGGCGCGGCGGCGGTCGGGCGGGCAAGATAGGAAGGGGAAATACCCCTGTAAACCGGATCGCCCCGGCCTTCTGCAGGGGTTCGGCAACCTGGGATTGCCGAACCCGGTCAGTCCCGTCAGGTGCCGCGGGTGTTGCCCCACAGGTCGATGTGCAGCCGGCCGCTGAAGTTGAACCCTTCCCGTTTGCAGATCTCGGCCACCCAGCGGCCGCGCTCCCTCAGCTGCTCCCCTTCGATCCCCTCGGGCATGAGAAAAACCTGGTGCCGCGGGATCGACAGCTCCTCGACGAGGCGCACCACCTCGGCCGTATCCTCCGCAGCCTGGAGCACGAACTTGAACTGGAGGTCGATTCCCGACTCGAGGAATCGCGGCAGCGGCTCGAAGCTGTTGTTGCGGAGGTGAAGGGCCCGCTGGGCCGCGTGGACCGGGCCGGGGGTGCTGTTGGCGAGCTTGGGGGAAAGGCTGAACAAGTCGGGCCGCACCCCGGGCTGGAAGACCGTCCCCGCGGTCTCGATGGTGGTGTGGTGTCCGCGTTCCCTCAGCGCGTCCACGAGGGGGGCGAGGTCCTTCTGCAGCAGCGGCTCGCCCCCGGTGATCACCGCGTAGGGAACGGCGCTCCAGGCCGCGGTCTCCTCCATGATCGCGGCCACGCTCATCTGCCTGCCCTCGGGGTTCCAGGAGGTGTAGGGGGTGTCGCACCAGGAGCACCTCAGGTTGCATCCCGAGGTGCGGATGAAGATGCAGGGCGCCCCGGTGTAGCGGCCCTCCCCCTGGAGGGTGTGGAAGATCTCCGATATCAGCATCTGCCCGAGGTCGCCGCAACAGACAGGGTCATCCGCCGAGCAGCCGGTCGACCTTGGCGGCGCAGATGAAGTCGTTCTCCGAGAGGCCGTCGATCGCGTGGGTGCGGTACTTCACCTTGCAGGCCCTGTACCCGACCTCGAGGTCGGGGTGGTGGTTCTCCCTGTTGGCGACCCAGGCCACGGCGTTCACGAAAGAAATGGTCTCGTAGTAGTTCCTGAAACGGAACCTCTTCTGTATGCAACCGGCTGCCGCCTTCCAGCCCGGGACCGATGCGAGGTGGGTCTCGATTTCAGCCTCGGTCATCGGGGGCACGCCGGCTTCGCACGGCTTGCAGGATCTGGCTGCCAGGTCGGTCATGGGGACGCGGATCTCCCGGTCGTGGGTGGGCTGAAATACAACGGGTTCGACGAAAGGTACCTCTGCGCGCGGGGGCCTTCAAACGTACATTTTCCTGCGGCCCGCCGGGGAGCTCCGGCCGCCGGGCCCCGGGACGCCGGAGACCGCCGCAATGGTGAATGGGGAATGGAAAACACGTACAGAAAGCTGATCGAACAGATCGGGGAGAACCCCGACCGCGAAGGACTGGCGTACACCCCCGAACGGGCCGCAAGGGCCATGGAGTACCTCACCCAGGGGTACCGGTCCTCTCCGGCCGAGGCCGTCGGGGGGGCCATCTACGATTCCTGTTCGGACGAAATGGTGGTGGTCAAGAACATCGAGCTGTACTCGCTGTGCGAGCACCACATCCTGCCGTTCTTCGGCAAGTGCCACGTCGCCTATCTGCCAAGGGGCAGGGTGATCGGGCTGTCGAAGGTGGCGCGCATCGTCGACGTGTTCGCCCGCCGTCTGCAGATCCAGGAAAACCTCACCATGGAGATCGCCGACTCCCTGATGGACCTGCTCAATCCGCTCGGAGTGGGAGTCGTCATCCAGGCGCGCCACCTGTGCATGATGATGCGCGGCGTGGAGAAGCAGAACTCCGAGATGGTGACTTCCCGCATGCTGGGAAGCTTCCGGGAAAACGGCCAGACGAGGTCCGAGTTCCTATCCCTGATCGCGGACTGAGCCCGCCCGTCCTGGCAGCCGCGGCGATCGCCTGCGCCGCGGCGCTTTCTGCCGCTGAAACCGGGGCAGCGGAGAACCCCCCGTACGCGCCGGGGGAGGTCCTGGTCCGGCGGTCGCAGGAAACCGCGGCCAAGATCGCCGCAGGACGGCCATCGCTTCTCGACCAGTTGCCCCCGGAATACGGCTGGGTGGAGGAGACCCCCGTCGTTTCCCGAGGGACGCGGGCCGCTGCCAAGGCGAGCGCCGGCGCTTCCGGAATGGACGCCTGGAGCCTGTTGCGCTACAGCGCCGATACCGATCCGGCCGAGGTCGCATCCGACCTTCGCGGCCGCGCCGTGGTTGCCCGCGCCCAACCCAACTACCTCCGCACCTTCGCCTCCCCTCCGGACGATCCGCTGTTCGCCGAACAGGAAAATCTCGCCGCTATCGGCTGGGACCAGTCGCTGGCAACCGGCGGCGGAGTGGTCGTCGCCATCATCGATTCCGGCATCGACCGGGAGCACCCCGACCTCGCCTCCCAGCTGTGGCGCAACCCGGAGGAGGCGGACGGGCTGGCCGGGGTGGACGACGACGGCAACGGCTACGTCGACGACGTGACCGGCTGGGACTTCACCGACGCGCCGGGGCTGCCCGGGGACGGGGATTTCCGGGTCCGCGACCCCGACCCGGATGACGAGTCCGGGCACGGAACGCACGTGGCCGGTATCGTCGCCGCGGCGGCCGGCAACGGCATCGGCGTCGCCGGGGTCGCGCCCGGGGTGAGACTGATGGCCCTGCGCGCCGGTTTCACGGTCTCCGGCTCCGGTTTTCTCGAGGACGACGACATCGCCGCGGCCGCGGTGTACGCCGTCGACCACGGCGCCGACATCCTCAACATGAGCTTCGGAGATCCGGTCTCTTCCCCCCTAATCAGGGACGCCGTCCGTTACGCGCAGTCCGCCGGCTGCCTCGTGGTTGCCGCGGTCGGCAACGAGGGGAGCGACGAGGTCTTCTACCCGGCCCGCATGGAGGAGGTCGTGGCCGTGGCCGCCGCCGACGACGAGGGCCGGCCGCTCGCTTTCTCCAACCGGGGGTACAGCGTCGACATCACAGCCCCCGGGCTCGCCGTCCACGGACCGGTGCCCGGCGGGGAGTACGCGCAGCGCTCCGGGACGTCGATGGCGACAGCCCACGTCTCGGGCGTCGCCGCGGTCGCCTGGTCGCGACAGCCGCAGCTCACCGCCGGGCAGGTGCGGGGCGCCCTGGCCAACGGCGCTGCGGATGTCGGCGCCCCGGGATGGGACCGCTGGTCGGGAGCGGGCCTGGTCCAGATGGCCGCGGCCCGCATCGGCGATCCGGCCGCCGTATCCCTGACCGAGCCGGCTTCCGGGGTTGTCCGCGCCGGGGAGGTAACCGTGCGCGGCCGCGTCTGGGGAGAAGGGGTGGAGTACAGCCTCACCTGGGGGCGCGGACCTTTCCCGGAGTCCGGCGAGCTCCTGCTCCGCCGGAGAACCAGTGGGGCGGACAACCGGTTCGAGGCCACCTGGCCGGCAGCGGATCTCCCTCCCGGCCCGTATCTGCTGCGGCTGCTTGCCGTCGGGGGGGCGCACAGGCATTCGCAGCGGATCCTGCTCGATCTCCGGTCCGCCGCGGCCGAGGTGTCGGATCTGCGCTTGGCGCGCGCCCTGGACGGAGCGGGGTGGACAGATTTCCTGCGGTGGGAAACGAGCGCCCCCGAAGCGGGGACTGTGACCCTGCTCGAGGCGGCATCGAGCGACACGGTGTTTCAGATCCCCCTGGGCTCGGATCGCCTCGAGCACTCCCTTCCCCTGCCGGCAGATCTCGTGCCCGGAGAGTACACGGCCATCGTTCTGCCTGCCGCCGGCGCCGCGGAAAGCGCAGGAAGGCTGGACTTCGCCATCGGCGGTACCGGCATCCGCCGCTGGACTCTCAGGAGATCCGACACCCTCCCGGACGGGTACCTGCTGCCGCATCCCACCGATTTCGACGGCGATGGAATCCCGGAGATCGTAGCCATGGGGTACGGCGGCCCCGGGTACAACCCCGCCGGCTTCTTCGAGCTTCCCTCCCGTTCCCGCCCCGTTCACCTCTCCTCGAGGCCGTTCATCCCGTGGAACGCCCACGACCTCGACGGGGACGGCAGGGTTGAGATCATGGCGGTTGATGCCGAGCGGGTGCGCCTCGTCGAAACCGCGGCGCCCGGATCCTTTCCGACCGAGGTGGTCTTCGAAATCACGGAGGTCTGGGGGGGCGAGGTGGGGGATGGGGACGACGACGGCCGCATGGAGATGTTCCTGCGCTCCAGCCGATCCGAACAGTTCCGGGTCTTCGAGAACAGCGGCGACGATTCCTTCGAGGAGACCGGTGCCCTCCCGAACCCCACCGAAGGCCTGGACGGGCTGGGGGACCGCCAGGTTGTTGGAGACCTCGACGGCGACGGCAGCCTCGAGCTGCTCGCCGGCGACGAGGACGGGGACATCTTCATCTACGAGAGCATCGCCGACGACACCTGGCGCAACACCTGGCTCGAGCGCCTGGAAGCGGGAGACAGCCGCGTCCTGGGGGGGCCGTTCGACACCGACGCCGACGGCCTGCTCGAGTTCGCGGTGGCCAGCCTGGCGGCGAACCTGTTCGACCCGGGGGAGACGGTATGGACCCTGGCGGTTCTCGAAGCCGCCGGGGACAACCGCTACGAACGGCGCTGGAGCTTCGAGGTCATCGGGGGAGCGAGCGCGGGCAACGGGATCAGCTCCGGGGATTTCGACGCCGACGGGGTTCCGGAGATCGCCGTCGCCCTGGTGCCCGACCTCTACCTGCTGAGAGCGGATCCCTCAGGGGCCATGGAGCCTGTCTGGCACATGGAGGTCTCGAGGGTGAACCGGCCCCTGGTCGCCGACGTCGACGCCGATGGGATCGTCGATCTCGTCGCCAACTCGGGGGATGCCCTGCAGGTGCATTCGCTGCCTTTCGCCGACAACCTGGGGCTCCGTCCCGATGCGCCGCCGAGCTTCTCGGCGCATGCCGGGGGAGAGCGGTCGGTCCTGCTCTCCTGGACCGCCGTAGCGGGCGCGCGCAGGTACCGCATCTTCCGGGCGGACGGGGATGAGGAGGAGCTGCCGGTGCTGGTGGAGTCGCTGGGCGAAACCGGTTACGAAGACCGCGATGTCCTGGCGGGCAGTCCATACAGATACGCGGTTGCCGCCCTGGATTCGCTCTCGGGAGAACCGGGCCACCGGTCGCCGGAAGTCACGGTCACTCCGGAGCCGAACCCCCGGATCGAAGCGGTCCTGCGGGCCGCGGAAAACCAGCTTTCGGTGCGGTTCGACACGGAAATGGGGCGCGAGATCGGCGAGCACTTCCGCTACCGGGTCGAGGGATTCGGCGTTGCCGGATCCGCCGCGGTGCACGCAGGCGCCAGGCGGGTGCTTCTCACCTTCTCGGCTCTGCCGGCCGAGGGGGAGCTCGCACTGGTGACCAGGGGTCTTCGCAACAGCAGGGGGACTCCCCTCGAGCCGGACCGGTTCCTTTTCGCCCTGTCTCCTCCGGCTGCCGCGATACGCCTTGTGAGGGCCGAGCCCGAATCGCCGACCCGCCTCGTCCTGCACTTCAGCGAGCCGGTGGTGCTGGATGCGCAGGGAGCGACGGGGAACAGAACGGGGTTCGCCCGCCGCCACTTCGAGATCGACGGAGGCCGCGTGCGCGTCGAGGACCTGATCCTCGATGACGGCCGGGTCATCCTGCTGTTGTCTGAAGAGACGCCCCTGCGGGCCGCGGGACGCCGCTACGAGGTCGCCCTTGTCGATCTCGCCGACGGCACCGGCCGCCCTGTCGAGGGTGCGGTCCTGGTCCAACTGTCCCCGTCTTCCCTCTCGGAGGTGTCGGTGTTTCCCAATCCCTTCGATCCCGCCCTCGGCGAGGTCACCGTTGCCGGCCTGCCGGTCGCCTCCGAGGTCACGGTGGCGACGATTTCCGGAGAGGTGGTCTGGACGCGGACGGAAGAGGACGGGGACGGGGGAGTGCGCTGGAACGGCCGCAACGCCTACGGGAGACCGGTCGCTTCCGGGCTGTACCTGGTGCGGATCGGCCACCGGGGCGTTACAAGGCTGCGCAAGCTCGCGGTAATCCGGGGCGCCGAGTGAAATAGAAACGGGCGGGAGCTCGAAAGCCCCCGCCCGCCTTTGCCGGGAAACGCTGCGTACCCGCCGCTAGTGCGGGTGTCCGTGGCCGCCCGCCGGGGCCGCAGGGGCCTCTTCCTCGGGCTCCTCGGCCACCAATGCCTCGGTGGTCAGCAGCAGGGCAGCGATCGACGCGGCGTTGCTCAGCGCGGTCTTGACGACCTTGGTCGGGTCGATCACACCCATCTGGATCAGGTCGCCGTACTCCTCGCTGTGAGCGTTGTACCCGTAGCTGCCCTTCCTGCCGCGAACCTCCTCGACGACGACCGCCCCTTCCTGTCCGGAGTTGCCGGCGATCTGCCGCAGGGGTTCCTCGAGGGCGCGGCGAACGATGCGGACTCCCATCGCCTGGTCCTCGCTGTCCACCTCGACCTCGTCGAGCTTGTCGATGGCGCGCACGAGGGCGACGCCTCCACCGGGAACGATCCCCTCTTCGACGGCGGCCCGGGTCGCGTGCAGGGCATCCTCGACCCTCGCCTTCTTCTCCTTCATCTCCGCCTCCGTCGGAGCGCCGACGCGGATCAGGGCGACCCCGCCGGCCAGCTTGGCCAGCCGCTCCTGCAGCTTCTCGCGGTCGTAGTCCGAGGTGGTGTCCTCGATCTGGGCGCGGATCTGCTCGGTGCGGCCCTTGATGTCGGCGGGCTTTCCGGAGCCCTCGATGACGATGGTGTTCTCCTTCTCGACGTGGACGCGCCTGGCCTCGCCGAGGTCGCTGAGCTGCACGCTCTCCAGCGAGATGCCGAGGTCCTCGGTGATCACCGTACCGCCGGTGAGGATGGCGATATCCTGCAGCATCGCCTTGCGGCGGTCGCCGTACCCGGGGGCCTTGACGCCGGCCACCTGAAGGGTGCCGCGGATCTTGTTGACAACGAGGGTGGCCAGGGCCTCCCCCTCGACGTCCTCGGCGATGACCAGCAGGGGCTTGCCGGCCTTGGACACCTTCTCCAGCAGCGGCAGCAGGTCCTTGAGATTGCTGAGCTTCTTCTCGTGGATCAGCAGGTAGCAGTCCTCGAGAATCGCCTCCATGGCCTCCTGGTCGGTGATGAAGTAGGGGGACAGGTAGCCGCGGTCGAACTGCATCCCCTCGACCACGTCGAGAGTCGTGTCCGTGCTCTTGGCCTCCTCGACGGTGATGGTGCCGTCCTTGCCGACCTTGTCCATGGCGTCGGCGATGAGCTCGCCGATGAAGGTGTCCCCGTTTGCCGAGATGGTTCCGACCTGGGAAACTTCGCTGTGCTCCCTGACCTTGCGGCTCCGCGAGTCGAGGCTGGCGACCGCGGCTGACACCGCCTTCTCGATGCCCCGTTTGATCTCCATTGGATTGAACCCGGAGGTCACCGCCCGCAGGCCCTGCACGTAGACCGATTCGGCGAGGACCGTGGCCGTCGTCGTGCCGTCGCCGGCGACGTCGCTGGTCTTGGAGGCGACCTCCTTGACCATCTGGGCGCCCATGTTCTCATAGGCGTCAGGCAGCTCGATCTCCTTGGCGACGGTGACTCCGTCCTTGGTAACGGTGGGAGAGCCCCAGCTCTTGGCGAGGACGACGTTGCGCCCGCGCGGCCCGAGGGTCACCTTGACGGCCTGGCTCAACTGCTCGACGCCGGAGAGGATCTTGTCCCTGGCCTCTTCCTTGAATGCTATCTGTTTGGCAGCCATTGATATCCACTCTCTCCGCTTACGAGATTACCGCGAGGATTTCTTCTTCGCGAAGGATGAGGTGCTCCTCGCCGTCGAGCTTGACCTCGGTGCCGGAGTACTTCCCGATCAGCACCCGGTCCCCCTTCTTCACTTCCGGGGCGACGCGCTCGCCGTCCTCGAGCCGGCCGGGTCCGACGGCTACGACCTCGGCTTCCTGGGGTTTTTCCTTCGCGGTGTCGGGGATGATGATCCCCCCGACCTGCTGCTCTTCTTCGTCGTCCAATCGCTTGACCAGGATGCGGTCGGCGAGAGGCTGAATCTTCGACTTCGCCATGTGTGGGTCTCCTTGGTTTGGTGTGGGGAAGGCCGCGTGGGACTTCCACGCAGACGGCAGGGATGCAATGATTGTGCCAATTCATCGCCAATGGTAGAAAAGGCCAGTAAAATCAACAGGTTGAGAAGCAATCCTCAAATCTTTTCGGAGGTGGACTGTTTCCTATAATGAGAATATAATCGCCTTCTTCAACGTGGGTTGTATATGATAACCTACTGATTAAAAAAAGGTTATTTGATTATTTCTAAATTCAGGAAAAAAAGCAGTGAAATTTCCCGATACGAGAAAAAATGCGAGCTGCAATCGAGTGCCGGATGGGAGTCCGGAGTCAGGACTTTCTTTCGCGCTTCGGGAAAGAAGGAGCAGGGTGCCGGGTCAGGCCCCCGGCGACCGCTGGCTTCCGGAGTGAGGCTTGAGTTCTTCCTTCCGTGACAGCCGCATGGTCGTTACCGGGGCGAGCTCGGGAATCGGCTGGCACCTGTCCCTTCAGCTCGCGCAGGAGGGAGCGCGCCTCGCTGTCGTCGCCAGGCGGACGGAGCGGCTCCACCGTCTTGCCGGAGAGATCGTGAAGGCCGGGGGACCGCATCCGCTCGTGTGCATCTGCGACGTCGGAAGCTGGGAGGAGGTGCAGGAGGTGAAGGAAAGGGTAGCGGCAGAGTTCGGCCATGTCGACGTACTCGTCAACAACGCGGGGCGCGGCGCCTGGGGGCCTCTGGCGCAGGCCGACCCGGCCGAGCTTGGAGCCGTTGTCCGCACCAACCTGACCGGGGTGGTCTACATGACCCGTGCCTTTCTTCCCGCAATGGTGGCGCGGGGTTCGGGGCACCTCGTTTTCGTCTCCAGCGTGCTCGGGGAACTCCCGGCCCCGCGCCACGCCGTGTACGGGAGCACCAAGTTCGCGGTCACCGCGCTCGCCGAGAGTCTTCGCCACGAGCTTGCGGCCGACAACATCGACGTTACCGCCGTCGAGCCCGGCCTGGTGCGGTCGGGTTTCGCCTCCGTAAGCCGGACCCCGGCGGTGCGCTTCGAGCAGCTGCCTTCAAAGAGCGCCGTCCGCACCGCGGAGCTGATTGTGTCCGCCATCCGCCGCAAGAGCAGGTTGGCAATAACCGATCCCTTGTCGGCCCAGGCCATCAGGGTGCGGCGGCATGCCCCGAGGCTGTTCTCCAGGCTGTTCGGCATCGCCTGCCGGCGCGCCTTCCGCAAGGATCCTCCCCGAGGGAACGGACAAGGCTGAAAGGGGACTGGATTCCCCTCGTCGGTCCCTCGCGGAGAACTCCGGAGATGAACTGGAGAGAGGGTGCCGCGGCCGCTGGTTCGAGCCTATACCGAACGGGGTCCGGCAAACGGCCGTTGCCCCGGCTCGTCGAGTTGCAGGCGGTAAACGGCCCCGGAGGCCTCGCTGACGAAGAGCTGGTCGAAGTCGATACCGCCGAAGATCATCCCGGCCGGGTTTCCGCCTGGGATCTCCAGGTTGTCGGAGACCGCCCCGTCGGGATCGACGACACATATTCCGGCTCCTTCCTGGCCCACCAGCAGCATGCCGTGCGAATCGAGCAGCAGGGAGCCGGGACTGCCTCCGTTCAGTTCGACGAACACCTCGCGGTTGCCGGCGCTTCCGTCCTCCTCCAGCTCGAAGCTGAGGATCCTTCCCGCCCCCTGTTCAGCGACGAACTGGGTCATGGCATCGTCGAGCAGTACCAACCCCGCCGGAGAG
>JAPOZF010000536.1 GCA_026706165.1 Gemmatimonadota bacterium | reverse complement strand
TGTGGGCCCTGGCCCATGAAGCCGGTGCCGGGACCTACGTCGTCGACCTTTCGCACTCGTCGGTAGACTTCAGCATCCGTCACCTTGTCAGCCGCACCACCGGGCATTTCAACGAATTCAGCGGCACCGTCACATACGACCCCGCATCGCCTGAGGCCTCTGCCTTTTCGGGGGTAATCGAGGCAAAAAGCATCGACACCGGAAACGAGCGTCGCGACAACCACCTGAGAAGCGCTGACTTCTTCGAGGTCGAGAAATACCCGCGGATCGAATTTGCCAGCACATCGGTGAAGAAAGGGAAGGAAGACCTCCTCGAGGTTACCGGGACTTTATCCCTCCACGGGGTGACGAAACCGGTGACCTTTCCGGTAGAAGTGCTCGGCGTAGGCGTTCATCCGATGAACGGCAAGGCGGTTGCCGGGTTTGCCGCGGAGTTGACGGTCAAGCGTTCCGACTACGGGGTCGACAACTGGATCGATGCCGCCGGTGTTCTCGGAGACGAGGTGAAAATCACTGTACTGATCGAGGCGCTGGGGGGGGAGTAACGCAGTCCGAAGCGCCCGGCCCGCTGCTCGATGAAGACCGCTGAGTCGCGCCTGGCCTGGGCCCTGCTGGCACCGGCGCTCACCGTTCTGGGGGTCTTCGGGATATTCCCGATCGGCTACGCCCTCTTCGTCAGCCTGCATCGCTGGCGTCTGAAGAAGGGGGATTTCGTCGCCTTCGATCACTACCGGCGCGCCCTCGGTGAAGCCTGGTTCGCCGGGCTCATCCTCCTGGCCGCCGCAGCCTGGCTGCTGGCGGTGTGGGTGGCGAGGCGGCGCCGGTCCCAGCCGCGGCAGCACAAACTGCTGCGGGCCGTCGGGGCCGGGCTCGGTCTCCTGGCAGCACTCGCCGCGGTTTCCGGAGTCGCCGGCATGGCGAGCACGGGCGACTCCCGGCTCTTCAACTCCTTTCTGGTAACCGCATTCTACGCCTTCGGCACGATCCCGATCGAGGTCGGCGTCTCGATGTTTCTGGCCTGCCTGCTTTTCCGGGCATCCCTGGGCAGGGGTTTCTTCCGCGTTCTCTACTTCCTGCCCTACGTCACCCCGATGATCGCCACCGCGGTCCTGTTTCGCACCCTTTTCAGTCCGCATCCCTCATCGCTCGCCAACCGCTTCTGGGGCTTTCTCGGCTTCGAAAACCAGCGCTGGCTGTTCGAGAGCCGATCCGTCGCGGCGCTGGTCTGCCAGGGACTCGATCTCGCCTGCCCTGCATGGGCAAATACGTTCTTTCCGAGCCTGGCACTGGTCTCGGTAGTGCTCTACAACGTCTGGGTCTACATCGGCTACGACACGGTGATCCTGCTGGCGGGACTGAGCGCGATTCCCCGCCACTACTACGAAGCGGCCGCCATGGACGGGGCAAACGCGCTGCAGTCCTTCCGCCACGTCACGGTTCCGCTGATTTCCCCGACCCTGTTTTTCATTACCCTGGTCGGCTTCATCGGCACCTTCAAGGCCTTCAACCATATCTACATCCTGCGCACCGCCGGCGCCCGCGATACTGTCGACGTGGTCAGCATCCTGATTTTCGACCGCCTCTACAACTACCAGGACGCCGGTTACGCCTCCTGCCTGTCGCTGATTCTGTTCGCCGCGATTCTCGCCCTGACCCTGGCCCAGAACCGGTTGCTGGGACGGCGCGTTTTCTACGGGGAGTGAGCGCGTGGAGCGGGCAAGGAACCCGGCACGGCTGCTTCCCTGGGTGACGTACTCCGGGCTGGCCCTCGGGGCGGTGGTTGCAGGGCTCCCGTTTGCGTGGATGCTGCTGGCCTCGTTCATGACCCGGGGCGAAACCCTCAGAAGGGTGTTCCTCCCCGCGGAGCTGCAGTGGAGCAACTACATCCGGGCATGGAGGGAGGAGGACTTCGCTCTATATTTCGAGAATTCGCTCCTGATCGCGGCCCTGCAGGTCGGCGGGACCCTGCTGTTCTCCCTGTTGGCGGCCTACGCGCTTGCCCGCATGCGGTTCAAGGGCCGCGAGTTGGTCTTCTACGGCATACTCGCAACCCTGATGGTTCCCGAAACGGTCACCATGGTGCCCAACTTCCTCACCGTGTCATGGCTTCATCAGCACAGCCCTTTCGACTGGATCAACAACTGGCCGGCGCTCACCATTCCGTTCATGGGCAGCGCCTTCAGCATCTTCCTGCTGCGCCAGTTCATGCGCGGGATCCCGGGCGAGCTCTGGGACGCGGCCCGCATCGACGGCGCCGGACACCTGCGGTTCCTGTTTCAGATCGCCGCGCCCCTGTGCCGGGCGCCCCTGCTGACGGTCGGCATGTTCACCCTCATCGGCTCCTGGAACGCCCTGGGATGGCCGCTGCTCGTCACCAATTCCCCCGAATGGCGGCCGGTTTCGGTAGCCCTGCAGAAGTTCGTCAGCGAAGCCGGTTCCGAGGTGCATCTGCAGATGGCGGGAGCCGTGATCGCCACCGTACCCGTTCTGCTGATCTACGCCTTGATTCAGCGCGAGTTCACCTCCGGGATATCGATGTCGGGACTGAAAGGATGAGGCGAACCTTGGGACATCCGCTGCTGTTTCTTCTCGCGGCATTCGCCCTGGCCTGCGACGAGCCCCGGCAAGACGCCGCCAGGCAGGTGACGACGACACCCTCGCTGGAAGAGATCGACCCGTCCGGGGCGGAGGTCGTCTTCTGGTACCAGCACACCCAGATGCGCGAAGAGGCCCTGCTGGAGCTGATCGAGGACTTCAACCGCACCAATCAGCACGGAATCCGCGTGCGCGGAGAATTCGCCGGGCGGTACAGCGACATCTACAACAAGATGATGGTCGGCCTGCAGGGAGGAGAGCTTCCCGAGATCGTCGTCGCCTATCAGAACCAGGCCGTCGTCTACGACATGGGAGAAGGCCTGGTGGACCTCACCCCGTACATGAACTCGCCGCAATGGGGATTGAGCGCGCCGGAGCGGGACGACTACGTGCAGGCATTTCTCGCCCAGGATTTCATCGACGGCAAGCAGATCTGTTTTCCACCCAACCGATCACTGGAAATCCTCTATTTCAACGCCGACTGGCTGCGCGAGCTCGGCGAAGAGGGACCCCCGGCGACCTGGGAAGAGTTCGCCCGCCTCTGCCGGCTGGCCAGGTCCCGGCCGTTTCAGGCGGCGCAGCCGGGCAGCCGCAGCAAGGGGTACCTGTTCGAGGCGGAAGCGAGCCGGATGGCCACCCATGTCTTCACGCGGGGCGGCGACTTCATGGACCCGGAGCGAACCGCCTATACCCTCGATACCCCGGAGATGCTGCAGGCCCTGACCATGGTGCAAGGGCTGATCCGGGAGGGGGCGGCGGGCATGCTCAACGAGCGTTACGAAGACCAGACCGAGTTCGCTCTCGGCCACGTCCTGTTCATGATCCGCTCCTCCTCCGGCCTTCCGTTCGTGGCCAGCGCCCTCGCCGACGCCCCGACCCGGTTCGAGTGGGATGTGGCGCTGCCGCCTCGAGCCGTGGAAGGCCCGGTGCTCAATGCCTACGGCGCCAGCGTGTCGGTGTGCCGTTCGACGCCGGAGAGGCAGCTGGCATCCTGGCTGTTCCTCAAGTGGTTCACCTCGCCGGAACAGCAGGCGCGCTGGGTCAGGGCGAGCAACTACTTCCCGGTGCGCCGCAGCACGGCGGCGCGGCTCGCCGGCTACTTCGAGGAGAATCCGCGCTACGGCAGGGCGTACGGGTTTCTCGACTTCGGCAAGTCCGAGCCGTCCGTGCCGGGGTATGAGGCGGTGCGCCGCAAGATCGCGGAGGCGATGGTCGAGGTCGCGCAGGGGGGGGAGATCCCCCAGGTTCTGCAACGGCTCGAAACGGAGGCAAACCTCGTCCTCGAGGAGTTCTAAAGGTGACAGGCCCGCTCATGGCAAGCGGTCGAAGCGGCTGTGATGATCGATCAGCGGGCCGGTTTGCCTGCCGTGCCGGCAGGAGTTGACAACGGAATCAGCAGAGAGGAGAAAGATGGACGTACGCATTGAATCCGACAGCATGGGTGACGTGGAGGTTGCCGCCGACCGTTACTACGGGGCCCAGACGCAGCGGTCGTTGCAGAATTTCGCGATCGGCCAAGAGCGGTTTTCCCGGGAAATGATCAAGGCGTTGGGAATCGTCAAGAAGGCGTCTGCCCTGGTCAACCACGAGCAGGGAACCCTGGAGAAGGATCTCGCAGACCTGATCGTCAAAGCGGCCGACGAGGTTATCGCCGGAGACTGGGACGATCACTTTCCCCTGGTCGTATGGCAGACGGGCAGCGGCACGCAGTCGAACATGAACGTCAACGAGGTAGTTTCGAATCGCGCCATCCAGATGGCCGGAGGCAGGTTGGGGTCGAAGGACCCGGTTCATCCCAACGACCATGTCAATCGAAGCCAGTCGTCCAACGACGTGTTTCCCACGGCGATGCACATCGCCGCGGCAGACGCGATCGCCAACAACCTCATCCCCTCCCTGAAGCAGCTTGCCGCGACATTCGACGAAAAAGCCGAGCGTTTCGACGACGTGATAAAAATCGGCCGCACCCACCTGCAGGATGCCACCCCCCTGACCCTGGGCCAGGAGCTATCCGGTCATGCCGCACAGCTGCACGAGGGCATCCGCCGCGCCGCCGCCGCCCTGCAACCGCTGTACAAACTGGCGCTGGGCGGCACCGCGGTGGGAACCGGCCTCAACTCGAAGAAGGGATTCGACGAAAAAGTGGCAGCCGCCATCGCCCGGGAGACCGGGCAGCCCTTCGTGACGGCGCCGAACAAGTTCGAGGCGCTCGCCGCTCACGATGCGCTGGTCGAGGCCTCGGGAATGTTGAAGACGATCGCCGCATCGCTGATGAAGATCGCCAACGATGTGCGCTGGATGGCCTCGGGGCCGAGGAGCGGGCTCGGTGAGATTTTGATTCCCGAAAACGAACCCGGTTCTTCGATCATGCCGGGAAAGGTCAACCCGACACAGTGCGAGGCGCTGACGATGGTCTGTGCCCAGGTCATGGGCAACGACGCTGCTGTCGGTTTTGCGGGTGCCTCGGGCAACTTCGAACTCAACGTCTTCAAGCCTGTCATCATTCACAACGTGCTGACTTCGACGCGGCTGCTGGGCGACGCGGTCCGCAGTTTCGACGTCCACTGCGCCGTCGGCATCGAGCCCAACCGCGAGCGCATCGATGCACTGATGCAGCAGTCGCTGATGCTCGTCACCGCCCTCAACCCCCACATCGGTTACGACAGCGCCGCGAAGGTCGCCAAGACCGCGTACAGCGAAGGGAAGACCCTGAAGGAGGCGGCCGTGGAGATGGGGCTGCTCAGCGCGGAACAGTTCGATGAATGGGTGCGGCCCGAGAAGATGGTTTCCCCGTCGTCGTAAGGCATTTCGCGCCCGTTCAGGCGATGTCCCGTCCTCGGGGAGGGCCCGGCAGGTCCCGCACCGACCCCCGTTGCAGGCACTCGCCGCGTTTTCAGGATTCGATTGCAGCCCTAAGTTCGGTTTCTTCAGCCAGCCAGGAATGAAAATCGAGCCAGGATGAAAACGGTTAAATTCGGCGGCAGCTCTCTGGCGACCACCTCGTCGGTCCGCGCAGTCGTCGAGATCATTCAGGCGGATGAGCAGCGCCGCCTCGTCGTCGTATCGGCGCCGGGAAAACGCAGCGATGCCGACGTCAAAGTCACCGACCTGCTGATCGCCGCCGCCGAGGCGCGCCTGACCAACAGGAACGGCCGCGAGGAGATGGACCGGGTCGTGGCGCGCTTCGAAGAAATCGCCGGAGGGCTCGGTCTGGCGTCGTCATCGATCCAGTCGATTGCGGACGACCTCGAAGCCCGGTTGCAGTCAGACACGGGGGACGAGGGTCTGTTTACGGATACCCTGAAGGCGGCGGGCGAAGCCAACTGCGCGCGTCTGATGGCGGAGTACCTCTGCTCCCTGGGGACCGAGGCCCACTACGTCGACCCCGGGGAAGGGGGCATGCTGCTGTCGGATGAGCCGGGCAACGCCCGCGTCCTGCGCCAGTCGTACGGCAGACTCAGAAAACTGCGAGAGCGGCCCGGCATTACCCTGTTTCCCGGGTTCTTCGGCTACTCGAAGAGGGGGCGGCTTGTCACGTTTCCGCGCGGGGGCTCGGATATCACCGGGGCGATTCTCGCCGCCGCGGTCGACGCGGAGCTCTACGAGAACTTCACCGACGTCGACTCCGTGTTCGCCGCCAGTCCCCGGCATGTCGACGACCCGCGCGGCGTGCCGGAAATCACCTACCGGGAGATGCGAGAGCTGTCGTACGCCGGCTTTTCGGTGTTTCACGACGAAGCCCTCGAGCCGGTGTTTCACGCCGGAATTCCGGTCGCGGTGAAAAACACCAGCAACCCCGAGGCCCCCGGAACACGTATTGTCCCGTCGCGGACCGTCGCCGGGGACCCGGTCGTCGGCATCGCCGCCACGGGCGGCTTCTGCAGCATGTACGTCAGCAAATACCTGATGAACCGGGAGGTCGGCTTCGGACGGCGTCTGCTCCAGATATACGAGGACGAGGGGATCCCGTTCGAGCACACCCCGTCGGGAATCGACAACCTCTCCGTGATTGTCCGGGAGGAATACCTGAACCACGCTGCGGAAGAACGGGTGGTCCGCCGCATTCGCACCGAGCTCGAAGCGGACGAGGTTTCCGTCGAGCGCGGGCTGGCACTGGTGATGGTGGTCGGCGAAGGCATGCGGCACACGATCGGGCTGGCGGCGCGGGCGACCTCCGCGTTCTCGCGCGCCCGGGTGAACCTCGAGATGATCAACCAGGGATCGAGCGAAGTAAGCATGATGTTCGGGGTCAAGGAGACGGATGTCGCCGCCGCAGTGCAGTCGCTCTATGCGGAGTTTTTCGAGTAGGCACGAATTCCCAACGGCAAGGAGAGGTCCTGGCATGCCATCAGAAGAAACGGGGTTGACTTACAGGGAAGCGGGAGTCGAGACCGGTGGCGCGATCGGTGCGCTCCAGCGCCTGCTGTCCCGGGTCAATCAGGCGGAGCACGGCCGCTGCGACGGCAGCTCGGTCGGCAGGGTGGCGCTGGAGTCGGGGTACTTCGCGACGGTTATCGACATCGGAAACGTCGGGCTGGCGATGACGACCGACGGCGTCGGCACCAAGCTGCTGGTTGCCCAGATGATGGGGAAGTACGACACCGTTGGCATCGACTGCGTCGCCATGGTTGCAAACGACCTGGTCTGCGTCGGCGCCGAACCGGTCTCCATGCTCGACTACATCGCGGTGGAGAAGGCCGACCCGGACGTATTCGAGCAGATCGGCATCGGCCTGCAGCGAGGAGCCGACTATGCGAACATCTCGATTTCTGGAGGCGAAGTCGCCCAGGTGAGGGAGATGCTGCGGGGATACCGGGAGGGCAGCGGTCTGGACCTGGTCGGCATGGCCATCGGCCTGGTGCCGCTGGAGGAAATGATCGTGGGGGAGGACATCGATGACGGCGACGTGGTTGTCGGCCTGAAAAGCAACGGCATCCACAGCAACGGCTTCACCCTGGCCCGCAGGGTGCTGTTCGACGAAATGGGCCTGACTGTCGATTCCCGTGTGCCCGAGCTGGGCCGCAGCCTGGGGGAGGAGCTGTTGCGCCCCACTGCCATTTACGTGCGCCCGGCCGTGGACATGATGCGGGCGGACGTGCGCATCAAGGCATTCAGCCACATGACCGGCGACGGCTTACTCAACTTGCTGCGAGTGCGAACCGATACCGGGTTCGTCCTCGACTGCCTGCCGGAACCGGATCCGGTGTTTCAGGTACTCCAGGAAGGCGGCCGGCTGTCGGACGAGGAGATGTTTCTCGTCTTCAACATGGGGATCGGGTTCGGAGTAGTCACTCCGGAGAAGGATGCGGCCGCAGTCCGCGCCATTGCCCGCCGCCACGGCTTCGAAGCCTGGGTCCTGGGGCGGGCGGCCGGCGATCTTTCTGGCAAAGTAGTGGTCGAGCCGCGGCAATTGATCGGCGAAAACGACGAATTCCGAAAGATCTGAGTGTGCCCGGCAACCTCGGGCAGAACCGGAGAGCCTGCATTTCAACCCCGGACATGGCCGATTCCCATTCCGAGGGCCTGAATACGTTTACTTAATGACGTAAACATTCCGAAAGTCCTCGTTTGGGACCTCCGCGGGTTGAATCGCGGCCCGTCCGAGAGGAACGGCTGCCCCATACCCGCCGGTGGTTACTTCCAGACCGGCTGGAACTTCGGCAGCCTCGGCTGGCGGTCCCGCACCAGCCGGACTCTGGAACCCTGCAGCGGCAGGTGGATGCGTTTGCCTCCCTGCAGATGCGACTCGATGAAAGCGAATATCAGCTCCGTGCTCTGGTGAGCCGACCGCACGCCGCCGCGGGGCGGCTCCCCGGTGTCGAGCGAACGGGCGAGATCCTCGATAATCGCCCGGGTGCTGCTGGCCGCAGCGAGGTCCAAGGAGGTGCGCTCGACCCGGGACCGTCCCCCGACCTCTCCCGTCGTGGCAACTTCCCACAGATTCTCCGGTTCCTGTCCGAGAACCGTGCCTTTTTCGCAGACGAGCTCGAAGCGAAGGCCGTGGCTGGTATTGAGCGCATAGCCGTAGGCCCCGTCCGAAAAGCGGAAAATCCCCTCGCCTACCGGATCCTCGGTGAGGATGTGTCCGTCGAACAGGCCTTCGCCGGGGTCGCGGAGAAATCCCTGGACCCACTCGACGGGGCAGTCGCCGTGAAGCCAGAGCATGAGGTCGAACATATGGCTGGCACTGTTGAACAGGGTTCCCGTCCAGTGTGAGACGACGGCATTCACGGAGCCGAGGCCTTGGGAGCCGATCGCTTCCCGGAGTTTTTCCCAGCGGACATCCCAGCGGCGGTTGGTGCCGAGGTTGAAAAACACCCCCCTTTCCTCGCAAGCTGCCATCATGGCGTCGGCCTCCCCCATGGATGCAGCCATCGCCTTTTCGGCGTAGATCGCAGGGACTCCCGCTTCGACCGCGTCGAGGACGATGCGGGTTCGGTGCTCGGGTTGTGTAGCCACGCTGACGATGTCCGGTTTTTCCCTGGCCAGCATCTCCCGGTAGTCGCGGTACTGGTGATCGCCCGGGACACCGTAACGCTCGCCCGCCCGGGCCATGACCTCTGCACGCGTATCGGAAAGGGCAATCAATTCTGTTCGGGAGGAAGCCTCATATCCGGCTGCGTGGGAATAGGCGAACTGTCTTTTTTCGCTTCCTTCATTGTCGATAAAAGCTCCCATTCGGCTGCATCCAATCAGCGCTGCCCGGTAAATCGCCATAAATTCCTCCTGTTTTCGATATTTTAGAAAAACAACAGGCCAAGGTTAGTTAAATGTGCGTAGTAATCAACCGAACTTTTCCACAATCCATGTTGAAATGTGGGCAATTGTCAAGAGACTGGTCCGTTTTCCAGCTTGGCCTCATTCTTGGTCAAATCTTGGTAATCCCAGTTTCGAGGGGACGGTGCGCGGAAAACAAATTATTGTTTCAATAGACTTTCAGTAATAAATTGTCTGCAAAATGAAGAGACCAGAGAGCGACCGCGCCGGGCGCGTAGAGCGGCAGCAGGACGGGCATACTGTATTTATCCCGAATCCGCTTCCTCCCCGCATAGGAGGTGGACCGTCCCTCTGGCACCGGCTCGGGGAAGCGGAACGGGCCCTGGGATGGATTTCCGGCAGGGCAGCCCATCTCGATGACGCCGCTCCCTATGCCGCCTTGGCACTTCGGAAGGAAGCGGTGCTTTCTGCCCGGGTCGAGGGCAACCAGGTGGCGCTTTCCGACCTGCTCTGGTATTCCCTGGACGGAGGGACAGTTGAAGGCCTGCAAGCGCCGCGCGGGGTGATTCAGGCAGCTCTCAACTACGTCCATGCGGCGGAACGCCTGCTGCCTGCGACGCGCGAGACCGGGATTTCCACAGTCACACTCCGGCAGGCGCATCAGGAGCTCTACGGGAGATTGAAAGGCAGGGACGAAGCACCTGGGAACTACCGTTCCTCCGATATATGGATCGGGCCTTCCGGCAGCTCCGCCCGGGATGCCCGTTTCGTCCCACCGCCTCATCGGGAGGTTCCCCGGATGATGCAGGACCTTGACGGTTTTCTGAAACAGGACCGTACAACACCTCCGCTGGTTGCCGCCGGGCTCCTTTACTATCAGCTGGAGACCGTCCATCCCTTCGTGGACGGCAATGGCAGGGTCGCCCGTCTCGCGGTGCAGCTTTTCCTCGGAAGAGAGCGCGGGCTCTGGCCGCACTTCGTCGGTCTTGCATCGGTCTTCGGGCGCGACCCCCGCGATCACTTCGAGCGCCTGCAACGGGTGCGCATGCACGGGGATTGGGAAGGGTGGATCAGCTACTTCCTCGACAGTATCCGCGAAGCGGCCGGGGAGGGCGGGAGGCTGCTGAACTGGCTGATACGGCTTCGCTCCGGGCATCGCGAGCTGCTGCGAAGGGAACTGGGAGGAACGGCCGGTCCGGCGACGGCCCTGCTCGACGCGCTGTTTTCCCAGCCCTTGATAAGCGTAGCGGCGGCCTCGGAGATCACGGGGCGCACGTTCGCAAACACCAACAACCTGATCTCGAGGCTCGAAAGATTGGGAGTGCTGACCGAGATCAGCGGCCGGAGGCGCCATCGTCGCTTCTGCTACCAACCCTTTCTGACCTTCTTGCAGAACGGTTGACAACCGGTACCGGTCTGCCGGGTTTCCCTAAACGTGGAAGACGTAGAGATCGCGGTCGGCGATCGGCAGATCGACCCAGCTGCCGCCGCGGCGATGGCTTTCCGCCACCGCCAGGGTGGCTTCGGTGATGTGGTGGGTGACGTCGACGTGGCCGCGCGTCGGCCGGGAGTTCTCGAAAGCGTCGACGAGATCCTCCAGGCAGGAGACCGTGGCGCTCCTGGGCGGCAACTCCGGCAGCTCACATCCTTCCCAGCCATAGCGGTCTTCACCATCCTGCCGCCGCATCACCGCCCCGGCGCCGTTGTCCAGCGAGCGGACCATCCCCTCGGTGCCCAGCACCTCGAACTGCCAGTTTCCAGCGGGGATCGACCAGCCGCGCACCCCGTTTTCGAACAACAGCTCATAGGTACCGAGGGGGTCGTGGGGAATGAAACTTTCCTCGATGGGCAGGTCTCTCGGCTCGAGTTCTCCACGGACCTGGGAAATGGCGGGGTCGCCGATCAGCCAGGAAAGGGTGTCGATCGAATGGATGTGTCCGTGCAGAAGGCTCGACCGGGCATAGTGGACGACTGCCACAGGTTCGCCGATCTCCCCGTTCAGAACGGCCTCGCGAACCGGGTCGTAACGAACGTCGAAGCGCCTCAGAACCCCCGAGTTGAACAAGGTGCCGTTGCGCTTCACGGCCTCGCGCAACTCGTCGCACCGCCGCATCGAGCAGGCGACGGCTTTCTCGACGAAGAGCATCGGGACCCCGAGGTCCGCCAGGGCCACGGTGAGGTCGGCGTGGGCATCGCCGCGGAAGTCCGGCGCAGGCGCCCTGTTGCCGGGTTTCTGCAAGCCAGTCGCCGTCGTGCAGACGGCTACGATGTCGGGGGTTTCCTGCCTGACCATTTCAGCGTAATCCTCGTACACGGGGACCCCGTGGCGCTCGGCAAACCCGCTGCGCCTGTCGGCGAGCAGGTCGCAGCCGGCGGCCAGTTCGAGGCGGTCGCTCGCCACCGTTGAGTTGGCGATGGAATACGGCAGGTCCCGGCTGGACTGTTGATCGTCGATGTAGGACCCCATACGTCCCAGGCCGAGAACCCCGACGCGATAGGTCTTCACGGTTGATGGACCCTTTCCGGTTTGGGGGAGAGAAAGCAGGGGTGAGCAATCGGCAGCAAAATGTGCAACAAAGGGAACGCCCTCAAGCTTGGCCGGCAAATGGTGAGACAAGGGGGAGGGGGGCAACGGGTCGTGGAGGGGATTCGACTCCAGCGCCCCCCGCCCGGACAACGGGGGCGTCGCCTGGTAGCAGCGAGGGGTGAAGTAGTGTAAGGTCTACGCCCCACCCATCCGAAAAGGAGGAGGTCCCATGGTGACATTGACCGAGTTGTGGCTGCCGATTCTGCTGTCGGGAGCGTTTGTCTGGATCGTCAGCGCCCTGGTCTGGATGGTGTTGCCTCATCACCGGTCGGAGTTCGCCGGGCTGCCCGACGAAGAAGCCGCCCGCCAGGCTCTGCAGCAGCAGAACCTGGCGCCCGGGCTATACAACATACCCCACATGCCCTCGCGGGATGCGGCCAGGGAGCCCGGGAACCGGAGGAAATTCACCGAAGGCCCGGTGGCATTCCTCACCGTGCTGCCGAACAAGGATCCGGCGATGGCCGGACAGATGCTCGCTACCTTCGCGTACTTCGTCGTCGCCAGTATCGCCGTCGCCTACGTGAGCGGACGCGTGCTGGCGCCGGGGGCGGAATTCCTGCAGGTGTTTCGCGTCGCCGGTACGGTGGCGTGGCTGGCTTACGGCTGGGGCCGCGTTCTCGAATCAGTGTGGTTCGGTCTGCCGTGGTCGCAACAGGTCAAGCACCTGTTCGACGCCCTGTTGTACGCGCTGGCGACCGCCGCGGTCTTCGGCTGGCTGTGGCCGCGTGCGATAGCCGGTTAGCGCGTCTCGGGACGACCTGACGACAAGGAAATACATGAACACGGACTGTCTCCAGCACACCCTTACCGAGGAGGAGCAGACCCGGTTCGAGGGGGACGGCTGCTTCGTGCTGGAGAAGGTCATGACGGCCGCGCAGCTCGCCGGGATTACGGGCGCTTTCGACCGCATGGTCGCCGAGGCCTGCTCCGGGGGGCAGGATGCGGGCGAGCGCTTCACGATTCGCGACGTCCTGTGGCGCGATCCGCTGTTTCTCGATCTCGTCGACTGGCCCGCCACCCTGCCGAAGGTGTGGGGGATTCTCAGGTGGAACATCCAGGTCTACCACACGGTGCTGATGTACAGCCCGTCCGAGCCTGGCAAGACCGAGGTCGACTTCCTGGGCTGGCACCAGGACAGTGGCCAGTTGAACCGGGATCTCGAGGTCAGCCCGCGGCCCCGGATCTCGATCAAGGTGGCGTTTTTCCTGAGCGACTGCAGCGAGCCGGGGAGGGCGAACTTCTGGGCGGTTCCGGGAAGTCACCTGCAGGACGGGCTCGAGCGGCCGGCAGACGGGTCCGCCCCTGCCGGGGCAGTGCCGATCCTGGTGCCGGCAGGGAGCCGTCCTGTTCGACCGCCGGATCTGGCACGCCTCCAGCACCAACATTTCCGCAGTTGCGCGCAAGGTCCTGTTCTATGGATACAGCTACCGCTGGCTGCGGCCGCGGGACGACCAGAGCGTCGAGGGACTGTTCGACCGGTGCGAGCCGGTCCGGAGGCAGCTGTTGGGCTATTCGAAAAACGAGGGATACGGGTACACGTCGCCGGCGGAGGAGGACGTTCCCCTGAGGGGGTGGCTGCGCCGGCATGTCGGAGATTGGGCGGCCGCCTGAAAAGCACGCCAACGGCAGCGTGAAAACGTATACAAAGAAGTATACGTCTGGGGAACGTTTCCACCTGAAAATACAGCGGGATGTGGAAAGAGCGGTGGAAAACTGCGGAAAGCACAGGGGAAACTTATCCACGCCTCCCATGTGGATTACCATGCCTTTTCCACAGAGACCTCCGGCATCGGGTACCTCATCTGGTTGAGGCTGAAGATGCGGCCGCCCGTGCGGATGGCGGTGGCTGCGAGAAAGGCCGCCCCCAGGCCGATCCCGTAGGTCGGGTTCCACTGGCGGTACAGACCGGCCGCGGTGTCGGCGATTACCTGATCGACCGGGGCGGTTTTGAAGCCGCTGAGAAAAAGCAGGGTGTTTTCCTCTTCCCCCATGTGCATGGAAGAGAGGATCTCACTGCGGTCGAGGGCGCTTATCCACAGCTCATAGGCGGGGTTGGAGGCCAGTTTCCTCAGGAATTTCAACGCCTTGCGCTTTCCGCGTAAATGGCGGATGAGGATCTCGGAATCGACGTAGGCTCTCACTCTTCCGCCTCCCTGTGAGAAAGGGAGTCGCTGAGAATGCCGCGGCTGCGCTGGGTTGTTTCGATGACGCTTTCAGTGCGTTCCCAGGCGCCGAAGGTCTGCGTGAAGACGTCGAGCTCTCCTGTTTCAGACTCGACCTGCGCGGCGTAGCGGGCAATCGCCTTTTCAATCAGGGCCTTTTTGGTACCACCGAGCCTGCGCATGAGCTGGTCGAGGCGGTGGATAACGGATTCGTCCACACGGACGGAAAGGACGCGGTCCATTGGGCAAACTCCCCTGACACGGTTGGCGTATACGCATGCATGTAAACGTACGCAGATGCAGACCGGCCAGGCAAGCGGTTCGGTTCAGATGCACCCGCGGTGCTGTCGCGGAGGTAACCCGACCACCCCCTGTGCCCGGGTGAAATCTTCGCTGCTGTGGACAGGGGTGTTTCGGCCCGACAGGTTTGCTCCTGAAATACGGCCGGCGCATACTTGCCGTCCCAAAAGAAAGGGCAGCCCGGGATGAGTTCAGGGCTGCCCGCGATCAGCTGAACAAGGAAGATCCGGTATGACCGGTGCTGAATTCGACCGTCATTGCGAAGACGTCAAAACAGAGGGGTACACGGTTCTGCCGGCGGCGATGACCAGCGAGGAATGCGATGCCGCCACGGTGGAACTTGAGAGGCTGGTTGAGGAAAGCAACCGCGGGGGGCTCGAATGCGTGTTCAACAAGGCGCGCGTGTTCGAAAGGGCCTACCAGATCCCCTCCGTGTTGCGGCTGGTCCGTCACTTTCTCGGCGGGGACGCGGTGCTGTGCGCCGTTCACGGTTCCGTCATCGAACCGGGCCAGGGGGGCGGGGGCCTGCATGCCGACGGGGAGGTTACCGGCCACCTGCGGTCGCGGTCGCAGGCGGCCGCGGACGAGGGGCGGCGCATCACCTCTCACGCGATGTCGATCAACACGATTTTCTGCGTCGGGGAGTTCACCGCAACCAACGGCGCCACGCGGCTGGTCCCGGGCAGCCACAAGGTCGAATCGATCGAAATCCCGGAGAACGCCGCGGAACAGGCCCGCATCGTGGAAGCGGAGCGGGGATCGGCGATCCTGTTCCACGCCAACATCTGGCACGGAAGCTCCAGAAACAGAAGCTCGAAAAGGCGCTACGCGATGATCGCGCCCTGGCGGCGCAACTGGTCGCGGGGGCCGTACGAGCTGTGCCGCATGGTGGAGCCGGAGGTTCTCGAACGGGCAGGAGCGGAGGGGAGGCGGGTTTTCGGCTTCGACGCCCTGCAGCCGTATCTCGAAAACTGGCAGTGGGATCGCCAAACTGGCGGGCCGAAGCCGGAGTTCGGCGAGCTGAGGCGGGACTGAACGGAAATGAGCGAATCGGCTGACGCCGAATCCCAGGACGCGACTCCGGACTGGGGGCGACGAAACCGGGCCGGCGAAGCTGCGGACCAGAACGCCTACGTCGAATTCGAGGGGGTCAGCAAGAGCTACGACGGGCGCTCGATGGTCGTCGGAAACCTCGACCTCAGCGTCCGCAAGGGGGAGTTCCTGACCCTGCTGGGACCGTCCGGCTCGGGCAAGACGACCTGCCTGATGATGCTGGCCGGCTTCGAGGTGCCCACCTCGGGGGCCATCCGCATCGACGGCCGCTCCGTGCATGCCCTGCCGCCGCGCAAGCGCGGCATCGGCATGGTCTTTCAGAACTACGCGCTCTTCCCGCACATGACGGTGGGCGGCAACCTCGCCTTTCCCCTCGAAGTGCGCGGGGTCGACCGCGAGCAGTGCCGGGAGCGTGTGGAGCGGGCGCTGCAGCTGGTTCGCCTCGAAGGCCTTGCGGACCGCAGGCCCGCCCAGCTCTCCGGGGGGCAGCAGCAGCGCGTGG
>JAPOZF010000167.1:6443-16208 GCA_026706165.1 Gemmatimonadota bacterium | reverse complement strand
GTCCGGTGTGTGCGGAGGGTGGATTACCGCCTCGGGCAGCGGTGGAGAGGCGAATGGCTGGCAAATACGGGTTTGCGGGAAGGAGGAATCAGAAAACTCCGATGAACAAAATCCTGATTATCATGGCCATGACGGCCATGGCAGAAGCGCACAGCGGTACCCGCCTCTACCCCTTCTACCAGTTGACGGATGAGATGCTGGAGGAAATCGACCTGCACGACGGGTCGATAGACGAATGGTACGAGGTTGGCGAACCGAGCATGACCTTACTGGATTTCAAAGCCTGGGGAGGAGACCTCCCCCACGATCCCTCCAATCTCGACTTCCGCGTCTGGCTTGCCTGGCAGGACGAACCAGACCGGGTTTATGCAGCGTTCATCATCGCCGACGATGTTTTCCGAAACCACAACTATACCGAAGGTTCCTGGCCGTTTGCTTATGACAGCATTGTTTTCCAGATCGACGCCGATCACCGGGGAGGACAGGGAGAAGGCCAGTGGTACTCACCTTCAAGGGAGCAGTTGATGGAAGTGCACGGGGACGCACAGAGGTACTCGGCAGTAGCCCGAACAGCAAGCGGGCCGATCCTGGACGACGGGACCTGGTGGGAGGGTGAAGGGGGAAAGTCATGGAGGGTTTACCCTCCTTACGGAGATGCAGGAGGGGTGGCGGCAGGGGAGAACCCCACCATCAGCGTAATCGAGCTGTATGTCACTCCGTTTGATGAATGGGGTGACAATGTGGAGGAAACCCTTTTCAGCGACCTGTCTGCCCATCAAATTGTCGGTTTCTCTGTTGAAGTAATTGAGCAGGAAGAGGACCCATCTGAATGTGGATGCAGCGGGTTTTCCTGGTATCCGGCAGAGATGGAAGGCCAGGTCTGGCTCGATCTTTTGGACAGTATGGCGGATCTCTATGTCGATGGTCTGTTACTTCCCCCTCAGGATACAGCCGTCGAATCCATGACCTGGGGAAGGATCAAGGCATCCCTGAAGTAGACGAAACCTGCAGGATCCGGGGCCTGCACCAGAAAACCGCGCTCCCCACGAAACTTGAAATAGCATGTTTGTACTGATTTTCCTGGCGCTGCTCGGCACGATCTACGGCTATGCGGGGTGGCGGCTCATCCCCTATCTCCCTCCGTCCGCGCATATCGGTGCTTCCCTGGCGCTGGTATTCCTGCTGTTCGCCCCCTTGTTGCTCTTTCGCCTGCGGTCCCTCCCGCACCTGGCCTGGCTGACGGACCCCCTCGCCTGGGTGGCCTACCTCGGGATGGGCTTCTTCACCATCTGCTCGACCCTGCTGGTCCTGCGCGATGCGGGGGGGCTGCTCCTGGGACTGGTCCATCCTGTCGACGCCGGGCTCGACGCCGGGATCGACGCGGGGACTTTTGGCCTGGCAGTGGTCGCGGCGGGTTATGGCTTCTATCATGCCCGCCGTACCCCGGCGGTAAGCCGGGTCGAAATCCCTGTTGAAAACCTTCCGGACCCTCTGGTCGGGCTGCGCATCGTCCAGATCAGCGACCTCCACGTCGGCCCGACCATCAAGGGCCCCTTCGTGAAGCGCGTTGTCGCCCGGGTCAACGGGCTGCACCCAGAACTGATCGTCTTCACCGGCGACCTCGCCGACGGAGCGGTAGAACGACTCGCCCCCCATACGGCGGCTCTGGCCCAACTAACCGCTCCCCTCGGGGTGTATTTCTGCACGGGCAACCACGAGTACTACTCCGGCGTGGAGAGCTGGACCGGGGAGGCGCGCCGCCTCGGCTTCGACGTCCTGATAAACGAGGGACGGCAGATCGACTTCGGCGGCGGGCGCATCGCCCTGGCGGGAACGACCGACTTCAGCGCCGGCGAGATGGTCCCCGGCCATGAATCGGATCCGGCGAGGGCGCTCGCCGCCAGCGACGGCGCCGATGTGCGCATCCTGCTGGCGCACCAGCCGCGCAGCATAGAGGCGGCCAGCCAGGCCGGTTGCCACCTGCAGCTGTCGGGCCACACCCACGGCGGCCAGTTCGTTCCCTGGAAGTACGCCATTCCCCTGCAACAGCCGTTCGTCGCCGGCCTGCACAAGGTTCGCGGCACCTGGATCTACGTGAACCGGGGCACCGGCTACTGGGGTCCCCCGCTGCGGCTCGGCGTCCCTTCCGAAATCGCGCTGCTCACCCTGACCCGGGAGAGCCGTACGGCAGACTGAATTGACGTGGGGGACCGGCGAGTTGGGTCGCGGGTCTTCCCGGTGTTGGTTGCCTGTGAAACCAAGGGGAAAGCGGGGAATCCGGCGAAAGCAGCAGCCGCCGGAAGTCGCGCCAGGGCCGGGGCCTGGGCAGTTTCCAAAACAGCTAGCTGAGCCGCACTACGTCCTGTTTGATGATCTCCTTGACGTGAGTGTAGTGGGCATGTGCGATCAGTTCCCTGACCTCGGGCGAGAGGCGTTGCTGGATTTCATCGGGAATTGAAGGCTGCCCCTTGTACTGCGGCCGGTAGCGCAATACCAGGGTGCGGCGCTGGCGGTCCCGGGGCTTCCACTGCAAGGTCCCGTGGGCGAGCATTTCCGTCATAACCACCGCGTCCCCGGCCCGCAGGGTCACGTTGACCACCCCCGGCGGCAGCTCCTCCCGATCCGCCATGACTCCTCCGTTGAACAGGTCGGGCGGCCGTTGGAAAGCCGCCTTGTGGGAACCGGGCACCACCAGCAGGCCCCCGTCGCCGGGGAAGACGTCGTCGAAACAGGGGAAGATGACGAAGTCGTCGCAAAAGATCCGTCCTTCCCGGGTGTCGTAGCGCGTGCTTTGCCAGCCGAAATCCTCGCGGGCGCAGTGCAGCCGCAAGGGCTCCTGCCGGTGGCTGTCGACCAGCAGCGTCCCCATCGAAAAGGCCGGCCGGTCGTGAGTGAATTCCCTGACGATGGGCCACAGGCCCGGATGCACGGTCAGGGCTTCGAGGGCCTTGTCGAAGGCAAAGCCATGGGCGTAGGACTTGCCGTTTTCCGAACGCGAAAAGCCCTGCGGCAGCGCCTCGTCGGGAGTGGCCACATAGCGGTCGACCGCGGCCCGGGCGGCGGCCAGTTCGCCGGCGCTCAGGACGCCGGGCAGATGCAGATAACCGTTGATATCGAACAGGTAGCGCTGTTCGGGGGTCATGGACCGGGCCTGGATTTCAGGGGGAATACTGCTTCCCGGCAAGGCTTTCGTACGCCCCGCTTAACTCCATGGTCCGCAGAGACGCCTGTTTCTCCCGTCCAGTGTCGCAGGGCGGCGCCCAGCCCCACCCTGTGCACGGCCGCGCGTTTCTCCAGCGGCCATTTCGTCGGCGTCTCGAAGATACAGGCGCGGGGGGCGTGCCGGTTCAACACATGGGGCGCAAACCCAACCAGTCCCCAGGACGGGGAGATCTCGTACACCCCCGGCGAAACCGGCTCGCTGTCCTCGCCGCTGTCCGGATCTATGGAAGCCTGCTCCGCAACTTCGGCAATGACCGCCGGCCCGGCGGCCGGGCCCTGGCGCAGGCCCTCGTACATGTAAAAGCCGTCCGCCTCCCAGTCTTCGTGGCAATCGACGAAAGCGTCCAGGCGGCACCCCTCCAGCACCTTTTTGACAAGGTCCACCTCGGGCACGCCGCCGCTCTCGAATGAGCGGTTGATATCCGCTCCCGCCCCGTTTTCGCGGGTGCCGCGCACGTACCCCACGGGGTTGACGCAGGGCAGAGCGATGAACTCCACCTGCCCGAGCCAGGGTTCCGCGTCCTCTTCGAAAAAGCGCAGGACCGCCTCCACTCCGGCCGGCTCGTCGCCGTGAACACCCCCGGTCAGCAGGATCCGCAGCCGCCGGGGCCGGCCCGCACGGATGCAGAAAACCGGGTGGCCCTCGACCACCCCGATGGTCTCCACCTTCCGGCCCTGGTCCGCCAGAGCTTCCACCCGCCGCGCGACCGGATCGTAGGACCGCTCCGGCATTTACCGCTTTTCCTTCTTCGCCGCCTGGGCAATGGCCGTCGGGTCGACAGTCACGGGAAGGGGCTGGCGGCGCATCTCCTTGCCGAAGCGCGCCCCGGTGATCAGGGCCACCTTGTCTCGCAGACGCATGGAATGGCTTCTATTCGCCGGCCTTGAAGTCGCCGAAGGAAAAGGCCATTTCCATCTCTTCGACGATGGTCTTGCCGTCCTCCCCGGTGACCATCATCGTCGCCATGTAATCCAGCCATTCCTGGGCCCTGCCCCCGGCGTGACTCTGTTCGAAGTGCTCCTGTGACGGGGCGGTGGCGTAGAGGAAGAGGCGGTCTCCGTACCGGTAGATCACCATGTTCACTCCCACGGCCGCCATCGCCTCTGCCAGTTCGGGCCAGAGTTCATCGTGGGCTTTCTTGTACTGGTGGTAGAAGCCGGGTTTCAGCTGGTACGTCTGTCCTGTCGAATACATACTCTGCTCCTTGCAATTCGGGTCCTGAAGGACCGGTTAACTGCGTTGGGTTGTGGGGCGCCGGACCATACTGCTCCTGTGGGCTGGATGCCGGCGCTCTGGACGACTGCGCCCCACGGGACCCACTATCGCAACCACCAATGCAGCACGTTGGTCATGTGCTCCTCGTAGGCGTGAGAGGCTTGTATGAGCAATCGTTCAGGCTCGCCTGTGTCCGGGTTTCTGACGATCAGGTTGTTGGAGTAGGCGCCTGCCCCCGCTTCTCCCATGCGCAGGTAACGGCCGGCGTCCCAATTTATTCCATCCCGTGAGGTGTAGAGGACGAGGTTGTTCCTCCCCTCCCCCTTGTTGCCGCTGCGGCCATGGAGGACGAAGCCCTCCTTGAACGCCGTCATCTGGGGGTTGCGGATCTTTTTGGCCATGAAGGCCGTTTTCACGGGGCTCCAGGTGCAACCGCCGTCGTCGCTGGTCGCGTAGTCGAGATGCTTTTCGTCATTGATGTTGTAGACATAGGCGATCAACCGGCCGTCGGGCAGGGTTGCCATGGTCCCGTAGCCGCGTCCCTCAACGTCGAAGGGAAGGACGCTGCGGCGGGAGAAGGTGAGGCCGTTGTCCTGGCTGGCGTGGAGGGCGTAATGGTGCTCCGGCAGGTTGCCGTACCAATGGAGGGCGCTGTCGTTGCAAAGCTCCAGGACGAGGATGGAGCCGTCGTGAATGACTGCATCCCAGATGCGCGCCGGTTCCTCGCCGACGGGTCCTGGCGGTTCCCAGGTGAAACCGCGATCGGTGCTGCGCAGAAAGGTCGGAACCCCGAGTGGCTGCCATCCCTTGCCGCGGCACTCCAGGTTGAACAGGATAATCGCTCCATCGTCCGCCCGAAGTGCTTTCTCGCACATGACCGAGTGCCCGATCCCCTGGTCCCAGGTCTGCCTCGAGTATTCAAGGACGGCCGGCTCGCTCCAGGTACGTCCCCCGTCCTCGGAGCGCTTGAGCTCCATCCAGCCGTCCCCGCTGTGGCCCTGCTGGAAATCGGAGCAGTTGGCGTAGAATGCCAGGACCCTGCCCGGCGCGTACTCTACGAGGGCATGTCCCAGGTGGCCGCTGCGGCCGGCCCTGGCATGGTCGACGAACATGATCCCCCGGTTGGGCGGGTCAGGCGGTTCAACTGCAAACCAGTCCACGCGCCGAACCCCCCGAATCAGAAGTCCCACCGCCGCAGACCTGGAACGTGGCCAAAGTGTTCGTCGAAGGTAACCAGCACAGCGCCGTGCCACAGGGAACTCAGGGCGTGGGTGTCGAGCAGGACCTTCACTGACAGTCCCGCGGGTCCACATCCCGCCTGGTCAGTGCGTCGAACTCGCACTTCTCCTTCTCGCTCCAGACGCCCAGATGGTCTTCGAAATGGACCCGGTTGCTCTTCGGACTGAGTCCCAAAGCCTCCCGCAGCACACGAGTCACGGTGCGGTTCAGGCTGACTCCTTCACTCGCCGCCAACTCCCGAACGCGACGGTCCAGAGCCTCGTCCATATGAATGGTGAGAGATTTCATTGTGGGCGACTCAGAATTTAGGGTAAACAATGAATCATGATTTACCTCATCCAGGTGCATGCACAGTGGCCGTTCACCTTGTGCCGAAGCCATCGGCATGAACTGCAGCTTCACCAATTTACGCCGTCCCGCGGGAATTGGACGCGTCGAACAGCGCGATGATTCGGCTCGCGTCCGGACGCCGCATGCGGCGGGTGATACTCCAGGGTGTTCTCCCGGAATCGTCTTCCCGGTGCGGGTCGGCCCCGTGGGACAGCAGCAGCTCGACGGTTTTGACCATGTCCGCCCGGGGTCCGGCCTTCAGCGCGTAAAACAGGGGAGTCTCCCCCTTGTCGGTCCGCGCGTCGACCGGGGCATGGTTTCTCAGCAGCACTTCCATTGCACCGGTGAACCCCGCCCTGGCGGCATAATGCAGCGCTTGAGCGCCGCGCAGCACCGTGTCGATTCGGGCGCCCCTGTCCAGCAGGGCCTGGACATAGCCGGGATCGTCCCTCTGGCTGTTGTTTGCCGTACATGCCGTCCATACCCAGTCCCCTTCGGGGTAGTTGACGTCGGCCCCATGTCCCATCAGGAGGGCGGAGGCCTCCGGATCGAGGACCCAGCGCCCGCACCCGATTCTCGAGGCGTCGGCCCCCCGCTCCAGCAGCAGCCTGAGCAGGCGGAACTGTCCTCGATCGGCGGCGCACCTGACCAGTGGAGTGCTGTTGATCCCCGGTTCGGCGCCCATTTCGAAGAGCAACCTCACGGCCTCTTCGTGGCCTCCGTAAACGGCATGGTGAAGAGGTGTTACGGGAAGGAGATCGCAGGCGGGATCGTGTGCGTTGACCAGACCGGGTACTTCCTGGAGCAGCGTCGAAATCCGGTCCGGATCGCCGAGAAAGCAGGCGCTGAAGATGTCGTACACGGCTCCCCGGTCCCGAAGAAACCCGGCGGTTTCGAGTTTGTTCCTGCAGCGGGCGGCGCAGTACGGAGTCAGCATGAGATCGCTCGTGTGCGGGGCCGGCAGGTTGGCGTCCACTCCCCGGTCCAGCAGCATGGCCGCTACGGCGGTGCGGCCCCGCAGGGCGGCTTCAACCAGGAGAATCGCCCCATGCGACGGATCGCTCAAAACGGCTGGATCTTCGTCGAGGAATCGGTTCAGTTCTTCCAGCTGACCCCGGGCCGCCAGCCTGGCCGGCTGTCTGTACCTCTTCTCCCTGTGGCATCGCAGTTGCCGCCGGTTTTTCGGGGGGTTATCCTCGTTGACCAGGCCGTGAGCGAGGGGTCCGAGGGTCGCAAGAACCTCCTCGACGAGCCGCTCCTCCCCGAGGTTGTCGCGCAGGGAGGCGGTCAAGTGCATCAGCCAACGCTCCGCGGATTCCCGGGTGATGTGGATATGTCCGTGTCTGCTTTTTATTCCCCCACAGGCATGATGAAGGGTGTAATCCCGTTCACCGCCCATCCATTCTTCCATGAAGGCCTTCTGCTTCATGCGTTCGGAAGCCAGCGTCCGGGTGAACATGGGACGCAGTTCGGCGTCGTTCTCGATGCGGTCATACAGACCGTCGATGATTCTCCCGACAACGGAGCGGCCCCCGATCCGGGCAAACAGGGTCGGATCGGGCCTCAGATTTGGGGCGAGGCCGCCGCGGTGGGCCAGGGCAGCCCGCACGCTGGAGGACTCAGGTATACTGCAAGCGGCAGGCACGACGACAATCTGAAGGTTGGGTCAATTTTGTCTGTTTCCCCGTCTGCACACCTGAGCGGGGAGACGGCTTGGAGGTCGGGAGCAAATTAAATTGCAGGTTTCCTGCTTTCAAGGGATTTCGATATCCTCAGCCTGTTTCATTTCTATAGAAAGCGATAAAGTTGAAAGTTTACCTCGGGTATGTATCTGTAACAGGGATTGAGAATACAAATGGCGGAATACGAGTGGCGTCAGGTAACGGAGACAGCAGCGTTCGCGGCCCGGGACGGGGCCGGCGCGCTGGTGTTCAGGGACCGAATGTGGCTGCTGGGCGGATGGAACCCGGGAGATAAAGTCCACTTCCCGCAGATCTGCAACAGCGAGGTCTGGTCCTCCGCGGACGGCGCCGCCTGGACGCTCGAGAATCCCCGGGCGCCCTGGGAGGGCAGGCATACCGCAGGGTACGCGGTGCATGACGGCAGGATGTGGATCGTCGGCGGCGACTGCAACCAGGGCCATTACCAGAACGATGTCTGGAGCAGCGCCGACGGCATTCGTTGGGAGCTGGCGAACGATTGCGTGCCGTGGGGTCCCCGGGTGCTCCACCATACCCTGGCTTTCGACGGCAGAATCTGGGTTATGGGCGGGCAGACGATTCCCGGCTTTGCAGACGCCGAAGAGGTGTTCTACAACGACGTGTGGAGTTCGGAAGACGGGATCGGCTGGACCCGCGTTGCCGCGAGCGCTCCCTGGCCCCCCCGGGGGATGATCGGGGGAGCCGTCGTGCACGGCGGCAGGATGTGGGTTCTGGGCGGGGGCACCTACGATACCCCTGCAACTCCGGTCCGGAAGTTCTACAACGACGTCTGGAGCTCGGAAGACGGGGAGAGCTGGGAACTGCACCTGGCGCGCGCACCGTGGGCTCCCAGGCAGTACCACGAGGTGGCGGTTTTCGACGGCCGCATGTGGGTGCTCGAAGGCTGGGCGCCGGAGAGCGGGAATCGTTGCGATGTGTGGTATTCGGCCGATGGGGTGGACTGGACCGAACTGCCGGATACCCCCTGGGCGCCCCGGCATGCGGGGAGCGTGTTCGTGTACGACGGGTCGCTGTGGATGGTGGCCGGAAACAACATGGAGCCGGATGTCTGGAGGCTTTCGCGCAAGGGATAGGTGTTTTTATGGACCGCAGAATGGCGGAATACCGGGCTCAGGGTTTTACCGTATTCGAAGGGCTGTACGACGAACCCACCATGCAGGCCTGGCGCCGCGAGCAGGACCGGCTGGAAACCCTCTCCGCGGAGGGGCCCCATGTGCAGGAACCCACCGATTGGTTCGGCAACATGCTCGAAAGAGCGCCGCAACTGATGTGGCCGGCAGTGGCTCATCCGGTCATTCGCGACTTTGCCGAGCAGGTGGTGGGGCCTTTCGTGCAGCTCGACAACCTCACCCTTGCCGCCTTTCCCTCCGTGGACCCGGGTGAAGCCGCCGGCAAGGCCAGCGGTTGGCATCGAGACCGCTGGTCCCGCATGCCAGGCGGCACGTACGAACGTCCTCTGGCCTTCAATGCCATCTGCTATCTGCAGGATCTGGACGACCAGTACGGGCCGCTCAGGGTCCTGCCCGGTTCTCACGTCGAACCGGTTGCCCTGTCCGAGGAGGAGACCCGGACTCCCCACCGGGACGAGCGGTTGATCTGCATGAAAGCCGGGGACGTGGTTTTCACCCACAGTGGCCTGCTTCACTCGGGCACGCCCAATACCTCGGGGCGCAAGCGCTACTTCTTCAGTGTGTACTACAACATCTCCTGGCTCAAGCACACGGATACCTTCACCGGACCCAACTGCCAGCAACTCGTCGCCTGGGCGCGAAACCGGCAGGACCACCGGGCCCTGCGCCTGTTGGGCCGGGACGAGCACCTGCAGAGCCGCGGCAACAGCGGTTTCCAGCAGCCCGACGAAGCGCGCTGGCGCCAGTGGGCCCGGGAAGACCAGCGCGCGCTGGAAGAGGCCGCCGGACGGGAATAGTCCGCGATGCTGGATTTCAAACCACCTGAGCCCGGCACGGCAACGATTCAACTGTTGCGAGCCCTGATGCCGCTTGTGAACCGCTGGTATCTGAAAGGGTTGAGGCTGGA
>JAPOZF010000167.1:6032-6433 GCA_026706165.1 Gemmatimonadota bacterium | reverse complement strand
GCGGCGTCGATTGCCCGGTTGCAGGCGATACGAGGGCACTCAGCGGTCCTGGCCCCCAACCATCCGGCGCACGAAGACCCCGCGGTACTGTTTCTCCTGTCGAAGCGGTTGTCGCAGCCGTTCTACTACATGGCCGCCCGCGAGGTCTTCGACAAGGGCAGGTTCGGGGCTGTCAGATGCAAACTGCTGCAGCGGGTCGGTGTGTACTCGGTGGTGCGCGGAACCGTGGACAGGGACGCATTCCGGACGACTCGGAAGCTCCTGTCAGAGGGGGATTGGCCCATCGTCATCTTCGGAGAAGGAGAAATTTCGCGACAGAACGACACAGTCATGCGTTTCGAGAGGGGCATCGTGCAGATGTGCTTCTGGGCTCCGGACGACCTGACAAACCGGGAAGACGG
>JAPOZF010000167.1:4437-6022 GCA_026706165.1 Gemmatimonadota bacterium | reverse complement strand
TGCCCGTCGGCATCAAGTACCGTTACCCGCGAGACATGTGGAACTCCGTCGATGCCGCTCTCGCGAGGCTGGAACGGCATATACTCCCCCCTGCCGAACGGACCCCCGTTGAACGCTACGATCGCTTGCGCCGCATCGGCGTCGCCATATTCAGAACGCTCGCCGCGGAATACCAGTACGAGATGGATGAAGCCGTATCGCTCGAAGTGCATATCGAAAGGTTGAAAGACGCGATCCTGGCACGTGCCGAAGGGATTATGGGTATTCAGACCGAAGCGGACATACTGACAAGGACACGAGCGCTGAAAAACCTGGTGGATTCCCAAGTATATCAGGACACTGAGCAGATGACGGAGTACGAACGGAAAATACATGAAGAGCAACTCCAGAAATTCCAGCAGTTCTATCCCGACCTGGAGCGGTTGATCAACTTCATTTCGATTACCGACGGGTACGTCGCTGAAGAGCCGTCCCAGGAGCGGTTTCTCGACGTGATTCTCCGTCTTGAAAGAGAGGTCTTCGGGAGCTCGGAAATGCGGGGGCCGAGGGTGGCATCGGTCCGCGTCGGTGAACCGAAAAACCTCCGGGCATGTCACGACGCCTACAGAACCCGGAAAAGGGAAACGGTAGAACAGGTAACCCGGGAAGTTGAAACGTCGGTACAGAATCTGGTCGGGGGGCTGGCCTGACTTGGGGACTATGGCATGCCCGCGCAGCCTTCGCGCTGGAGTGGCGGCTTCCGTGCTCCTCGAGGCTGACCCCCGCTTGGAACCCGAACTGCGGCGTCCGAACCTTCCACGCCCCGGGCAGGCACGATCAGCTGATGCCCGGCCTTCAGGTCGCCTGAGAGTCTCAGCCCCGCACCCTTGCTACGGATCGCGGGCCTCGATCGTCGTGGAAGCGTCCGATGGGATGCACGAGAAGCCCCGTTCAGCGAAGTGCTCGTCGAACGCGAATACTTCCCGCAGACCTGCACGAGACATGAAAGCGAAGCTGACGCAGTCAACGAGGCTCAGGCGTCTGCGGCCGGCGGCGAGCATGGAAGCCATCCCGACGGAGTGCAGATCCTCGTCAATCCACTCGACCCGGAGGACAGGTCTGATGTCCTGGTCCAGGGCGCGAACGGCATCCACTCCAAGCCGGTGCTGGATGAGGGCGGTCGTCTCCACCAGGATGTAGCTGGTCGTCACGAGAGAGAACGCGCCGCGCACGAGACGGTGCCACTCTGCGATTGCCCGCGAATGCTGGTCGTCGTCGGCGTCGAGAACTGCGTAAATCGCGGAGGTATCGATCAGGACACTCACCTGCTGTATGCATCCTGCAGGTGGAGGTCATGTTGGGCGGCCCCATCCCCGCTGCCGGATCGGAATTTGCCGGCCACCGAGAGCGCGCGTTCGATGCGCTCCTCATCGGTTGGGGCTGTCTCCGTCGAACGCAGCAGGAGATCGACTCCCTGGCGAATCACCGTCGCCATGGAAACCTGCCGCTCGTTGGCGATCCGCTTGACGTGCCGCGCCTGTTCGTCGGTCAACTGAATCTGTGTTCGAATCATTCCGATGACCTCATGTTATCACATTATGTTGTA
>JAPOZF010000167.1:0-4427 GCA_026706165.1 Gemmatimonadota bacterium | reverse complement strand
CGACGGACAGAATCAATCCGACGCGGGGGCGACGCCAGCACGGGGTCAGGATGATGAGGCGGTCCCAGTTGGGCAGAGCCCTGATCCAGCCGGGTGGATGGGGGAAGCGTCAGCTCGGCCTCCGAGGCCGGGATTTTCAACCCCTGGCCGAGCCCGGTGGACAAGGTCGGGCACGGCCGGAACAGCACACTAATGCGATTCGGTTGCATCTCCGGCGAGGGCGAAGAACCGGTCTCCCTCCGACCACAGCCGTATTCCGACCCCGTCGTGGACCGCCTCCAGGGCGTCGAGGCGGACCAGCTCCTCCGTCGCTGACGTGACGTAGAGGGTGTGCCGCCGTCCGTCGACGTTCAGCCTGACGAGCCCGGCAAGACGGCCCTGGATGGAGCAGTAGCGAGCGCCCGCGACCGCGGCGCCAGGGATCGGGACTCCCGGCTCCGGGGCGATTTCGAGGCGGGGAAGGGCGAGGGCGACCTCCGGGAAATTCCCCGCCTCGAACTCCGGGGGCAGGTTCTTGCGGTGGTTCATCGCGACCTCGGCGAGGACGGCGTTGCGGAAACCCGCCCGCTTCTGGTGCAGGTGGATGCCGCCGAGGCTGACCAGGAGCATGGCGGCAACGCCCGTAATCAAGGCCGGTTTCCACCGGTTGCGGCGGGCTTTCCGGCCTTCTTCCACGAGGCGGTCGACGCGGTGGCCGGCAAGGCGGTGTTCCTCGTAATACCGGCGCAGCGCCCCGTCGAGAGGGGCATCGTTGCAGGCGGCGTCACTCATCGGTCCTCCTGCCGGGCCTGGTCGCGGAGGAGCATGCGCAGGCGCGCCTTGCCGCGGTGGACGAGGCTGAGGACGGTTCCCCGGGGCCGCTCCATGAGCTCGGCCGCTTCTGCCGCCGTGTATCCCTGCACCACCTGCAGGTAGATCGCCTCGCGTTCCTCGGACCGCAGTTGAGACAAGGCTTGTGTCAGGTCGACCCGGTCCAGGTGCAGGTCCTCCGTCGGCCCGGGTGCCGGATGGCTCTCTTCCTCGAGGCTCTCGCTCGGGAAGCGCCGCTGCCGCCGCCAGGCATCGATGGTCGTGAACAGCAGCGGCCGGTCGGGGTGCCGCCGTCCACGACGAGCCAGCCGGAGATAGGCTTCGTGCACGAGGTCTTCGGCGTCGGCTTCCACCCCGGTCAAAGACAGGGCATAGCCGTATCCGGCCTGGATCAGCTCCCTCAATCCTTCGATTCGCTCGGGGTCTCTTCGACGCGGTAGGGGCGCTTGGTTCCGGCGACCTTGTGGACGATGGCGTCGAGAACCCGCAAATCCTCCTTTTCGCCGGCGACGAGGAAGTCGACGTCGATCATGGTGCCGTCGGCGGAGGTGAAGTCGGCGCAGCTGACGTAGAACTCCCCCTTGCGGACGACACCGGCATGGAGCTCGACGAAACCGAGTCTCAGGAGCTCCCCTTCGACCCCATCGTAGATGACGTACTTCTCACCGACGCGGTTGGCGTCGATGTGGGCTTGCATGGCCTTCTGCACCGCCGCCTTCTCCTCTTTCGGGATGTTTGGATCGTCGGCGGAGTGGGCGGAGGCGGCGAGGAGGATTGCGAGGCCGAGGGCGATCGCGAAGCGCATGGTCCTGCTCCTGGTTGATGAGTTAGTTAGGGGACTTACCGCATAAACGAATCAAGGGCCGCAATGATTGCATCATGGAAGAGAAGGGCAAACAGTGTGGTTCACGACATGAGAAGGTTGCTGACGAGGTTGGCCAGCCTGGTAACGAGGGGGTACCACAGATGAGCGAATGGTTGCGGGACGCCGCCCTGGTCGGTGTCGGTGGGTTCTTCGGGGCTGCCGGGAGGTTTCTTCTGAGCGGCTGGATCGGCGCTCACTCGGGGCAGTTCCCTTACGGCACGCTGGCGGTGAATGTAATCGGATCGCTGGCGATCGGTTTCCTGGTGGCGGGGCTGGCCGACCGTGTGCTGGCGGGGGCGGCGGTGAGGTTGCTGGTGATGGCCGGGTTTCTCGGCGCCTTCACCACGTTTTCGGCGTTCAGCTACGAATCGGTCCAGCTGTGGAACGAAGGCCGCTGGCCGGCCTTGCTCGCCAACATCGGCTTGAGCGTCGGCGGCTGCCTGCTGGCCACCTCCACCGGAATGGTTGCGGCGCGCGCCCTGACCCCGGGCCAGCCGTAGTTGTTTCGCGGCCCGGGCGCTGCCTTCCCTGCCGGCGGGATTCACCTTGCCTGGAGTCGGGATCGGTCATGGCCGTACCCTGCAGCCCTTCGGGCACCGTTTCAGAACAGTATATCGGCGAACGTCAGCAGCCAGGCCTCGAAGTCGATCCCTTGCTTGTCCTGCTGAACCACTGTTTGTGGCTGTTGAGCATGTGGTGATCCCGAACGCAGGACCAACCTGGACAGGTGCTCGTGGACGAGGTGCCACCCACCTTCCTGCCGGATCCACACGCTGGAGAGGCGGAAGGTGTTCATGCGGCCGCCCTGTTTTTTCCGGGAGATTCTCGCGTCCAGGTACCCTGTCACCACGGCGGTATTGTCGAGGAGTTGCACCTCGATATGCCGGGGTTCGAAGGCGAACGTGAGCCCGGCCTTGAACCCGGCCTTCATGCGGTCCCGATCGAACCCCTCGCGAAGCAGATGGCCGGATGAGGAGAAAATGGAATAGTCAGGTGAAAAATTGCGCCCCAGTGCTTCATGGTCCCTGGCTGCGAAAGCCCGGTAATGGTCCATCACCGCTGACCGCACGCTCTCCTCGTCGGTGGAACCGGGGACGGGCAACAGGGCCAGTGTGCAGAAGACAGGGAGGAAATGCCTGAAGTTGATCATGGAGGGTGAAATCCCCTTTCGGAATCTGAACGCCGATGAAGCGAACGGAAGCGGGTTGCTTAACTACTAATCGGTTACTAATTCATTGAAAATTAGTAGAACGGTGCCGCAGTTACCGGTGTTGGGTCGACAGCTGCCACCCGGAATGCGGGGCGTGTGTTCGTAAACGAGGTGTCGCTGGGGAAGGCGCTCGATTACATCCCGTCGGACAACCGCTGCCGGTACCTTTCCAAGTCATCCAAGCTCACGGCATCCGGCGGAACTAACTGGTAGTGCTTCTCCGATACCACCTTTACATCCTCCCCTTCCTGCTCGAACTCGAAGAGCGCGATCAGGTCATCCTGCATTAGCTGGGTTCCTACGGGCCGGCAGATCAGAGAGGGCAGCTTGTCCGCACAAAGGGCAATGTCCTGCTCGATCTGTACTCGGTTCAGACTGTCATTTCCGCCCTTGGCCTGAACAGGCACCACGTAGTGAGATCCGCCTTTATCTACGCCGACGTAAATTTCGTCCGTTTCTACCTGTCCCATACCGCGAACCGTTGTCCGCAAATGGTTCTGAAGGGAGTAACAGGCGATTCCGAGGAAAATGTCGATCAGTCGGTTGTAGCGAACGCGGGCCAACACAGCCTGTTCGTCGCTGAATGCGTACTTGGCAATTATTCCCGGAGTCGAGTCCGGTATTTTTGTAGACGCCAAGTCAGGGTTGGGGGCAAGGGGTCGGTCGCTGACAAGGGCAAAGCGGTATTTGCCTATCCCAGTCGAGCGGATGATCCAGGTTTCGCCGACAGGTGCTTTTTCCAAAATGCTGGAAGGGAGCGCCGTTCTGTACCGGAAGCTGTAGATCACATCTCCCAGGTTCTTGGGCAGACGAATATTCAGCCTGGAAGCGAACTCGGTAATCTCCTCTCGTTCGAAGTTCACTTCCCGTTTTCCGCTCTCATACTTGGAGTGGAAAATCTCCTCGATGATAGCTGTATAGCGATTCTTTGAAGGAATGGTTCCCCCCTCTCGGTCAGTTGCCCTGCCATTCCAGGAGGACGACCTCTTCTCGCAGCTGGTCGCCCGTGACCGTCGACGGTCTGGTCCGAAACAGGTCGATGCCGGTGACTTTGTAGTTCAGGGATCGGGCGATATCCGCAAGCAACTGTCCGGTGCGGATCATTACTCTCAAATAGGAAGCCTGGTCACCCACCACATAGGCGAGCTTTGCTCCCGGCGTGAGGACCGGTCTGAGGGAAGCAAGATGCCGTGCCATTCCGCCGAAGTACAGCTGGGTCACCCGCGGGTACAGACGTTCGAATCCGGATGTTTTTCCCAACTCGATACGGCGTCTCTCTATGGCGTCGGCGATTTTTCGTATCTCGACGTTGTCCGCAACCTCGTGGTCATCGGTATCTGATTTATACACTCCCCTGGTATTGGATCTGACCAGGGTCTGTTTCAGAGATCGCAATTCTTTTCTGTCACGAATGAGTCCCAGGATGACCGATTCCAGCCGCGTGGTGCGGGTGTAGTCCTTCTCGTTCGGGTACGGTGGAGAGGTAATTACGGCATTTATGGACTGTGGTTTCAGGATCTCGTCCGCTCCCCGCGAGTCTGC
>JAPOZF010000742.1:13703-16248 GCA_026706165.1 Gemmatimonadota bacterium | reverse complement strand
GGGGTGACGGTTATCGACCAGGGTCTGGTTCCGTCGGTCAATGCCCTTGCCCAGAATTTCCCCAACCCCTTCAACCCGGAAACAACCATACGCTTCGATCTGTCCGAAGCTGCCCAGGTTACCCTTACCGTCTACGACGCCACCGGTCAGACGGTGCGCGCCCTGGTTGACGGCGAGCACCTTTCGGCCGGAACGTTCAGCCGGGTCTGGGACGGTCTGAACCAGAACGGCCAGGCTGTCGGTTCCGGGGTGTATTTTTACGAGATCAGGGCCGGAAGTTTCAATTCGATGAAGAAGATGACCTTGGTCAGGTAAAGTCTTGTGGGGTGCCGCCCGACTGGTGCCCTGCCGGGAACAGGAAAAAAGCCGCCGGGTATGGTACCGGCGGCTTTTTCTTGTTGTGAGGCACCCCAATGAGGTTTCGAAGGATCAATCGGGGCGAAATGCGGGTGAAGCTGCTGATGTTTGCCGGGTGCCGGGAAGCGGTCGGCCGCAAGGAACTGGAGATCGAGCTGCCGGAATCGGTCTCGACCGTGGAACAGGCATTCGATGTCGTCCTCGCGAAGTTTCCGCAGTTGCGGGGGATCTCCAAATCGGTTGCATTTGCCAGAAATGCCGAGTACGTGGGAGGAGATTCCCCGATTTCCGACGGCGACGAGCTGGCCGTCATCCCGCCCGTGAGCGGGGGTTAGTCCGCAGGTGGAGAAGTGCGATGCTTTTCAGAATAACGGAGGACCCGATAGCTCCAGCAGCCCTGTACGACGAGGTCAGGGCGGATGGCGACGGGGCCGTGGTGACCTTCGCCGGGGTGGTTCGCGATCACAGCAACGGCAGGCGCACCGATCACCTCGTCTACGAGGCATACAAACCGATGGCCGAGCAGGAGATGGCGAAGATCGGCCGGGAAGCTGCCGCGAGGTGGGACATCGACGACATCGCCATTCTGCACCGGGTCGGTCGCCTCGACATCGGGGAGATCAGCGTTTTGGTTGCCGTTTCCAGCCCCCATCGCGCCGAGGGGTTCTCCGCCTGTCAGTTCGCCATCGACCGTCTGAAGCAGACGGTGCCTGTCTGGAAGAAGGAGATGTCGGAGGACGGCGAGTACTGGGTGGAGGGTCCCGGAGCACCGGGGCCGAAGGTCGAGGCCGGGTGTTCAACTTCAGCTGGGTAATCCCCGGAAAGCTGGCGGCCAGCGGCATTCCCGGCAGTCGCTACGGGGGCTTCTTCAACGGGACCGGATACCTCGCCGAGGATCTGGAGTTTGCCGCCGCCGGTCAGAAGATCGGGGCGCTTGTGTCGCTGACGGAAACGCCCCTCGACGAAGTTGAAATCGATGCCGCCGGGGTGCAGTATCTTCACTTGCCGGTGGCGGACATGGCCGCCCCCGCGGTGGAAGATTGCCGCCGCTTCGTCGATTTCGTCAGGGAAAGGAACGAGAAGGGGGCCGCGGTTCTCGTTCACTGCGTCGCCGGCCGCGGGCGCACCGGCACCATGCTGGCCTGTTATTTCGTCGGGCAGGGTTGCAGCCCCCTGGAGGCTCTTGAGCGCGTCCGCAGGCTCCGCCCCGGCTCGGTGGAAACCGAAGCCCAGGAGGCCGCCGTCTTCGAGTACGCCGCGCACCGCAAGGTCCGCGGCTGACCGCCCCGCGCAAGGTGCGCGGGGTCAACACTGATTTCCTGACTGGGAGGGGAGGTTCCGATGGAAACCCCGAAATGCCTCAGCTGCGAGAACGGCGTTCTGGTTCCGCTTTCGGATTACGGAAGGGACGGAGCCCCGATTCATTACAAGGCCTGGGTCTGCACCGACCCCCGGTGCGGATACCACATCCGGATCGACAACGGAGAGCTGAGCCGCGGCAAGGAGTTGAAAGAGGCGTACAAGTAGGGGCGCGTTTTCTTCCTCGAGGAAGCAGCCCCCTGCTTTTTGCCGCCGGGCCCCCTTCTGCGGGGGCCGGCGGTGTATCCCGGAACCGGGCCGAAGGGTACCGGTTCTTCCTGAGCGCGGGTCTCCGCGCCAGTTTCAGACACCCCCAGACATGCGGCATGCCCGGGTGAGGTTGCCCGGTGTGCATGCGCAGGTAAACATTGAACAGACAGCGATTCGGCGACCTTGGTGTGAAGCTGGGGGCGGTTCTCATTGCCTGCCTGGTCTGGTTTTACGCCGCCACGGAACTGACCTACCGCGCGGAAATGGAGATCGAGCTGCAGGTTGCCGATCCGCCTCCGACCAGGGACGGGACTCCCATCATCGTTTCCAACCCGGTGCCTGACAGGGTGGCGGTGGTGGTTTCGGGAAGCGGCAAGGACCTTCTGCTGCTCGAGGAGGACGCCTTGCTTGTTCGCGTTCAGCCGCCGGTGGGCCGGGAAGGTGTGAGGCGCAAGTTCAGAGTGGTGCCGGAGCAGGTGGTCGTCAAAACGGATCTGTCCGTCCGGGTCGAGGAAATCGTCGCGCCGACGGAGGTGGAGGTGGAAATGGACAGGCTGGTCGAGACCGACCTGCCGGTGCGGGCGCAGGTGGAGGTGGTGGTCGCCGAATCCTACACCCA
>JAPOZF010000742.1:2846-13693 GCA_026706165.1 Gemmatimonadota bacterium | reverse complement strand
CGTGTCACCGACGGGATGACGGACTGGCCCCTACACCCAGGTCGGCCCCGTGGAGGTGTCTCCCGGGACGGTGCGGGTTTCCGGACCTGCCTCGCAGGTCGGGGAGCTGTCCGCCCTGACCACGGATTCCCTGGTTCAAACCGGGATCCGCCGGGACTTCACCGCCAGGCTTCCGATCCCGGCTCCCGGGGGATCCCGCATCCGGATGAGCTCCGATCACGTGACCGTTCGGGTCGACGTCCAGGAACTGGCGGAGTACGACATCGCCAATGTCCCGGTGAGAGTGCCAAGGTCCGGAAGGCGTTCGCTGGTCGCCCGGCCGTCGCGGGTCACCGTCCGCGTGCGCGGCGGCGCCGACGTCATCGGCAGGCTGGATCCGGAATCGGACATCGATCTGTTCGCCGATATCCGGGGGGCCTCCCCGGTTGCCGGGGAAGTCGTCGGCGTCATTCCGGGGGAGACCGTGAACTTCGAGATCAGGGAGGTCGTCCCCGAGTTCGTGACCCTCGTCCGGCGCTGACCCGTCATGCTCGTTCTCGGAATCGAAACCTCCTGCGACGAGACCTCGGCCGCGGTCGTCGACGAAGTGTCGATCCGCTCGAACGTGATCTGGTCGCAGCAGGACCATGCCCGCTACGGCGGGGTGGTCCCCGAGTTGGCCTCGCGCGCCCACGTTCGCGCCATCGTTCCCGTGATCGAGACGGCGTTGCGGGAAGCCGGCGTCGCTGTGGAAGACGTCGACGGGATAGCCGTGACCAGGGGGCCCGGCCTCATCGGGTCGCTGATCGTCGGGGTAAACGCCGCCAAGGGAATGGCGCTTTCCCTTGGCAAGCCGTTCGTGGGGGTGAACCACCTCGAGGGGCACATCTTCTCGAACCTCGTCGAGCGGCGGATCGAGGTGCCGTTTCTCACCCTCCTCGTTTCCGGGGGGCATACCGAGCTGATTCTCGTCGAGCGCCTCGGTGCCTACGAGCTTCTGGGCCAGACCCTCGACGACGCCGCTGGCGAGGCGTTCGACAAGGTCGCCAAGCTGCTCGACCTGCTGCCCCCGGACCGCATGGTCATGGGGGGCCGCGTCGTCGCCGAAGCGGCCGCCAGGGGCGACCCGGAGGCAATCGCCTTCCCCCGGGCCCTCGCCTCGAAGGAGACCTGGAATTTCAGCTTCAGCGGCCTGAAGACCGCCGTTCTCAACCACGTCCGCCAGCTGCAGCGGTCGAGTCCCGACATCTCCGGGGCGGTTCCCGACGTCGCCGCCAGCTTCCAGGCGGCCGTCGTCGACGTCCTGGTCGAGCGCACCGCGAGGGCCGTGACCGGGCTGGGCGTCTCCCGGGTTGCCCTGGCCGGCGGCGTTGCCGCCAACGCCTCGCTGAGGGCGGCGCTGCAGGAGCGGGTCGCCGGCCTCGGCGGCGAGTTCCACTGCCCGGCGCCCGTCCTGTGCACCGACAACGCCGCCATGATCGCCGCCGCCGGACTCTTCCACCTCCGCCGCGGAGAACGCGGCGGTCTCGACCTCGACGCCGAGGCGCGCCTTCCGCTGACTGACGCCCGCTCCTCCCGATGAGCGAGTGGCTGGATATCGACGCCGGCTGGAAGGGCAGCCGGCTGCTGCTGCTCGCTATGCCGCCGCTGCTGGCGTTCGCGTACTGGGTCTACTCCCGCACCCTGCCGGCCCCTCCGGGAGGGAGAGCGTGGCTTCTCCGCGTCCTCAGGGGGATCGTCCTGGCCGCCTGCCTGTTGCTTATCGCCGAGCCTTTCCTCGAGATCGCCCGCAAACAGGCGGTGCGCCCCGTCCTGGCGGCCCTGCTCGACAGGAGCCGCAGCATGGGGGTCGAGGCGGGAGGGGAGTCGAGAATGTCGAGGGCCCTCGACCTGCTGCGCGGCGACCGGTTTTCCGCACTGCGCCGCGCCGTGCGGGTCGAGGCGCTCGCCTTCTCCGCGGACGCCGAGCCGGTTTCGCTCGACACGGTGGCGGCCACGCGCGGGGATGCCACCGACATCTCGCGGGCCCTTGCCGCCGCCGTCGAGGGCCGCACCGGCCAGGACGAGGTTGCCGCCGTCCTGCTGCTGTCGGACGGGGCCCACAATTCCGGGGCCGACCCGGTCGCCGTGGCCGAAGAGCTGGGGGTGCCGGTGCATGCCGTGGGCATCGGCTCGGAGTCCGAACAGCCCCGGGACGCGCAGATCCTGTCGGCCGAGGCCCCTGCCACCGCGTTCGTCGGCCAGCCCTTCCCGGTCCGCGTCGAAATCCGCGGCTGGGGAGTGGACGGGCCGGTGACCGTGAGATTGAGCGAGAACGGCCGCGAGCTGGCCGCCGTCGAAGCCGCCGTCCCCCCCGGGGGGCAGCCCGGCTCCTTGGAGCTGAGCCATGTTCCCGGCGCCGCCGGCCCCAGGCTCTACGAGGTTTCCCTGCCGGCGCTGCCGGGGGAGTTCAGCCGCGCCAACAACCGCCGGCTGCTGCCGGTGACCGTGCAGCCTGACCGGGTGCGCGTCGAGGTTTTCGCCGGGGCCCCGGGGCCGGAGCTGATTTTTCCCCTGCGCGCCCTTCAGGCGGACTCGACCCTGACGGTGAATTCCGCGGTTCTCAGGAACGAAAGCGAGTTCTACGGCGGCCTCTCCTTCGCGGCGGCCGCCGGGAGAATCGGGGCGGCGGACGTGCTGGTCCTGGTGGACCCGCCGCGGCAGCTCCTCGAGGGCCTCTCCGGGGCGGTCGCACGGCACCTCGAAGGCGGCAACGGCCTGCTGATGGTGGTCGGCTCCGAAAGCCTGAAGGGCTTGGTACCCGGCTCCCGGGCGGCCCGCTGGCTGCCCCTGTCGGTCCCGCGGGGGGCGGCGTTGAGGGCGGGGCCGGCCGCGGTTGCCCTTACCGCGGCCGGGCGCGGCCACCCGGTCCTGCTGGTGGGTTCCGGCGCCGCCGCTCCGGGGAACCGTTCCGGTACCCGGGGCCTTGCCGCCGCCGCCTGGACGCGGCTGCCGCCGGTCTCGGGCGTCCTCCCCGGCCTGCAGCCGCAGCCGGGCAGCGAGGTGCTGCTCGAATCCGGCGGGGTGCCGGTGGTCGCCTGGGGGATGCACGCCGGCGCCAGGGTGATCGCCGCGGTCGGCACCGGCTTCTGGAGACTGGACTTCGCCGCCGCCGGTGCCGGCGAAACCCCGGAGCCGATCCGGGAGTTCTGGAGGAACTCGGTGAAATGGCTGGCCGAGGCGCGGCGCGGCGGCAGGGTGCGGGCAGCCCCGGAGCGGCCCGTGTACCGCAGCGGCGAGGAGGTGGCCGTGAACGTGGCGGTCTTCGACGAGCTGATGCGCCCCCTGCCCGGCGCCGAGGTCACCGCGGCCGTTGCCGGCCGCTCCCCCAAGGTCCTGCAACCCCAGGGAGACGGGCGCCACCGGGGCGTCTGGACGGGGCTTGAAGTCGGCGCCCACACCGTCACCGCCGAGGCCCGCTGGAACGGCGGGAAAGTCGGCAGGGATTCGGTGGAGTTCGTCGTCGACGCCTACTCCCTGGAGGCTTCCGACGTGCGCCCCGACCACCGGCTGCTGCGCCGGGTGGCCGCCGCCAGCGGAGGTGAGTTCGTCAAGGCGGAGGACTGGAGCGCCGCACTGGAGCGCCTCGAGACGCCGCCCCGCCTGATTTCCGAGACGACGAGGTTCGAGCCCTGGGGCAGGTCGTGGGTCCTGGCGGTCCTGGTCGCCGCTCTCGCCGCCGAGTGGGTGCTGCGCAAGCGCGGCGGCATGCTCTGATTCCCCGCCGGCCCGGTGCGAACATCCGCGGTTCTGCGTACCTTTCGGGGTGCCGCAACAACCCCTGCCCCGTCCCCCGGGGACCCGAGGCGCAAACCCCCGACACCGCGTCTCCCGCAGGGTTGTCTCCCCCTTACGGCGAGCCGGAATTCCCACCTCCCCTGTCCCGAAATTCATCGACGGAGTAGTGCGGAATGGCAGCAACCGCGGATCGCTTTGTCTCGGGAGAAAGGCGAGCCCATGTCAGCGGTGTCCTGCTGGCGGCCCTCGGCGTCTTCCTTCTGATCAGCCTGGCGACCCATTCGGAATTCGACCCCCCGGCCTCGACCCGGGAGCCGATGGAGAGCTTCAACTGGGGAGGCAGAATCGGCGCCTGGTTTTCCTGGGGCGCCCTCGGCGCCGTCGGCTACGCCGCCTACGTGCTGCCGGTCATGGGCCTGTTCTGGGGGTGGCACCGCCTCACCGGGCAGCCTGTGCGCGCCGGGGTGATGCGCTCGGCGGGAATGGCGGGGTTGGCCCTGATCGCCAGCGTCGCCGCCGGACTGCCGCACTACTCGAGCCGCGTCGCGTTCGAGATGGGTGGATTCTTCGGCACCGAGATCAGCTCCCGCCTGCTGATTCCCTACCTCGGCCGCCCCGGTTCCGTCGTGCTGCTGTCGGCGCTGCTGATCGCTTCCCTCCTGGTCGTCACGGACCTGCGGGGGCGGCACTTCCTGGCCCCGGCAAGGTTTGCGGCGGCCGCGGTCAGGGCCGCTGGCAGGTGGTTTTCCCGCCTGTTCCGTCGCCGGCCGCGGGCTTACGCGAAGGTCGCGACGGTTGCGGAGGAAGAAGCGGTGCCGGTGCGGGAAATCCGGCGGCTGACGGAACCGGCGCAGGCCGCCGGTCCCGAAAAGGCCCTGGGAGACGAGCCCCCGGTGCCTGTACCCGCCCTGGTTCGGGAGCGCGCCCCCGAACCGGTCGAAGAGCGTCCCGTCGAGCCGGCTCACGAGCCTCCCGCAGAGCCGGTTGTCGTGGAGCCGGCGGCCTCGACCGACCGCGGCGGCCCCCATTCCGGCAACGGCAGGAGATCCGGGGGAGTCGCGCCGAACGGCGGCGGGGCCGGCGCCCCTGCCGCCGGAAGGAGGCCGGCACAGGGCGCGGCGCGGCAGCCGGCCGGGGGGAAGACGGCTCCTGCGTCGACTCCGGCGAAGAGCGCGCCTGTGGTGGCCGCGAAACCCGGTTCCCCCTCGAAGGACGGCGGTTCCTACCGCATTCCCTCCTTCGACCTGCTCGATCCGCTGCCGCGCGCCCGCGGGGGGATGGAGCGGGACCAGTTCCTGGAGAACGCCAGGCTGCTCGAGGAGGCGATGGGGAACTTCGACGTAACCGGGAAAGTCACTCAGGTGAGTCCCGGGCCGGTGGTGACCCGCTACGAGGTGGAGCCGGCCCCCGGCGTCAAGGTCAACCGCATCGTCACCCTGTCGGACGACCTCGCCCGCGTCATGAGCGCCAAGGGGATCCGCATTCAGGCGCCGGTTCCCGGCAGATCGGTGGTCGGCGTGGAGATCGCCAACCAGAAGCAGGAGACCGTCTACCTGCGGGAGATCGTCGAGTCCGCGGAGTTCCGCAACTGCACCGCGACCCTGCCGATGGCCCTGGGGAAGACCATTTCCGGAGAGCCCCTGATCGCCGACCTCGCCCGCATGCCCCACCTGCTCGTCGCCGGCGCCACAGGTTCGGGCAAGAGCGTCTGCATCAACAGCCTGATTTCGAGCATCCTCTTCAAGGCGACCCCGGACCAGGTGCGCCTGCTGATGGTCGACCCGAAGGTCGTCGAGCTGACCGTGTACAACGACATTCCGCACCTGCTGGTGCCGGTGGTGACCGAGCCGAAGAAAGCCTCCGAAGCGCTCAAGTGGGCGGTCGCTGAAATGGAGTCGCGCTACCAGCTGCTGGCCAAGCTCGGCGTCCGCAACCTCGCCGACTACAACCGCAAGGTGGAGACCCTCGCCGATGACGAAGTCCCCCCCGACGACCGGCCCAGACCCCTTCCCTGGATCGTCATCGTCGTCGACGAGTTCGCCGACCTGATGATCACCGCCCCGGCCGACGTCGAGACGTCGCTGATGAGCCTCGCCCAGAAATCGAGGGCGGTGGGGCTCCACATCATCCTGGCGACCCAGCGCCCCTCGGTCAACGTGATCACCGGGGTCATCAAGGCGAACTTCCCGTCGCGCATCGGCTTCCAGGTGGCGTCGAAGACCGACTCGCGCACCATCCTCGACATGAACGGCGCCGAGCGCCTCCTGGGCAGGGGGGACATGCTCTTCCTGCCCGGGGGACAGGGAGAGCCGATACGGATTCACGGAGCCTTCATTTCCGGTGAGGAGACCGAGCGCCTGGTCGCCTCGATCCAGTCCTGCGGGTACGAGGCCGAGGAGGTCGAGGTCTTCTTCGGCCGTACCGATTGCGACGCGGAAGCCGACGAACGGGACGAGCTGTTCGACGAAGCGGTGCGCACCGTCATCGTCCACCAGCAGGCGTCGACCTCCTTCCTCCAGCGGCGCATGAAGATCGGCTACTCCCGCGCCGCCCGTCTGATGGACGAGCTCGAATCCGCCGGCATGGTCGGACCCGCTTCGGGAGCCAGGCCGAGGCAGATCCTGGTCGAGGACCGGGGGCCGAGCGTCGCCGAGGCCGCCGCCGCCCTCGAAGAGGAGGAAGCGGCGGGATAGCCGCGGCCATGCTCCTTCCCGCGCTGCTGGCGTGCCTGCTGGCGCTGTCCGCCGCTCCCGCCGCTGCCGTGAACGGGGCGGAGGTCATCGAGCGCATGCAGAAGCGCCTGGCGAAATCGAAGAGCTTTTCCGCCCGCTTCGAGAAGCGCTTCTACTGGGCCGTCCTCGACAAGCGGCTGACCCAGAAGGGCCGGATCTACACGCGCAAGCCGGGGAAGTTCCGCGTCGAGGTGGGAGAGGACCTCGTCGTCGCCGACGGGCGCTCGATCTGGGCCTACACGGAGCAGAACAGGCAGGTGATCGTCAGCGACTACGACGCCGGCCTGCAGACTCCGTGGGAGATCCTCGTCGACTACACCGAGAGCTTTACCCCGGTTTCGATCCTGGAGACCGAGCTGTCGGGGCGCTCCTGCTACGCCGTCGTCCTGCAGCCGCTGCGGCAGGGGACCGCCGGGGAAGGGGGCCGCATCGAAAGGATGGAGGTCTGGGTGGACAAGCGGCGCTGGCATCTGCTGCAGATCGAGCAGCTCGAGGAGAACGGCGACCTGCGCACCTACCTTCTCGACGACCACAAGCTCGACAAGAAGCTCGACGACGACCTGTTCCTGTTCGAAGCTCCGCCCGGCGTCGACGTGATCGACCGCCGGACTTCCGGGACGCTGGAGCCCTGACTCCGGGAACGCCGGGACCGGGAGCCTTGCGAGCCGGGGGCCGGGGTGGCCGGACTCCCCCGCCCGGCTTCCGGGGCCGGACACCAGGTCCCGCCGCGGCCCCGTGCAGAACGTCACACGGAATGTCCCTTCCATTCAGCTCCCCGGGGCCGCCGCTGTTGCTTCCGGTCCTCATGGCGGCCCTGGCGGTGACCGGGCCCGCCTTTGCCGCCGACTCCGGGCCGCCCGTCGAAAGCGTCTGGGTGTTCCTGCGCGACAAGCCCGGCGGGGACCGCCGCCTCGACTGGCCCCGGCCGGGGGCGCTGCAACCCTCGCCGCGGCTCGACCTCGACGTCGACGGGGAGTACCTCGACGCCATCCGCGCCACCGGCGCCGCCGTCCGCGCCTGCTCGCGCTGGTTCAACGCCGTCAGCGTCGACGCGGCCCCGGAACAGCTGGAGCTCCTGGCCGCCCTTCCCTTCGTGCGCGAGACCGCGCCGGTGCGCCGGGGGGCGCGGCCGCCGGCGCCGGCTCCCGGGGCGCTGCCTCCGGTTTCCCCCAAGTGGGCCGGAGACGGGTACGGTCCGGGATTCGAGCAGCTCTCGAGCATCGGGGTCGTCGCCCTGCACAACGAGGGATTCACCGGGCAGGGCATCCGCGTAGCCCTGCTCGACGCCGGCTTTCCCGACCGGGGCCACCGGGCCTTCGCCCACCTCGACGTCGTCGCCGAGCGCGACTTCGTCGACGGGGCCGCCGCTGCCGGGGAGCCGGGACCTTTACCGCGCGGGAGCCACCACGGCACGCAGGTGCTGTCGGTGCTGGCCGCCTGGGACCCGGGAAACCTGCTCGGCGCCGCCCCTCACGCCGGGTACCTGCTGGCGACCACGGAGGATGTCGGGCGGGAGCTGCCGGTCGAGGAGGACTTCTGGGTCGCCGGCATCGAGTGGGCCGACAGCCTCGGCGCCGACGTCGTCAACTCGTCGGTGGGGTACAACCAGTTCGACGACGGCACCGGGTACCTGTTCGAGGATCTCGACGGCCGCACCGCCCTGGCCACCATCGCCGCGGAGATCGCCGTCTCGCGGGGCATCGTCGTCGTCTCCGCCGCCGGCAACGAGGGGAACAAGCCCTGGCGCTACGTCACCGTGCCCGCGGACGGGGCGAACGTGATCGCCGTCGGGGCCGTGGAGCTCGGGCAGGAGGAGATCGCGCCTTTCAGCTCCAGGGGACCGACCGCCGACGGCCGCATCAAGCCGGACGTCGTCGCTCCCGGCACCGGCATCGTCGTCGTCGATACCACCCGGCAGGGGTCGGAGGATTCGTTCAGCGGCTACCGGCGCGCCCGGGGCACTTCCTTCTCCGCCCCCCTGGTCAGCGGGGCGGCCGCCCTCCTCAGGCAGGTCCATCCGGGCTGGACGCCGGCCGACGTCGCCGCCGCCCTCAGGGGTACGGCGCGCGACCTCGGGGATGCCGGCCCCGACACCACCTACGGCTGGGGACTGGTCGACGCGCTGGCTGCCAGCGGGGTGGAGATCGAGCTGCCGCCGCGCAGCCTCGCCCACGCGCCGTTTCCCAATCCCCTGCATTACAGCGGTGTCTCGGAGCCGGCGCTGTACTTCCCGGTCGAGCTCGCTTCCCCCGGTGAGATCGAGATCAGCATTTTCACCGCCGCCGGTCAGCTCGTCGGCATGGCGAACCAGCGCCTCGAAGCGGGGCGCTACACCCGCAGGCATCAGGCCCTGCGCTGGCGTCCACCTGCGCATCTGGCGAGCGGAATCTATCTTTACAGGCTGCGGGGAGGGGGGCTGTCACAGAGGGGGAAGATCGCCCTTATCAGGTAGGGTTCGCATGAGACTGGCAATTTCCAGGGGGAGCGGGAGGGGACTCCGGAGTCCGCGCTATCGGACCTTGAACCGCATCGTATTGATGTCCTGCGCAGTCTTTGTGCCCCTCTACCTCGCGATCCGCTTCACCGGTGGATCCACCGAGAAGCTCGAGGTGCTGCCGGACCTGTTTGAGCGGGTGAAGAATCCGATCGTGTGGGAAGTCCCCGAGGACGGCGTCCGCTACTTTCAATTTTTCAAAGGGGAGCCGGACGAAGGCCACAAGTTCGTCCTGGTGACCTTCCGCATGCAGGCGAGAATGAAGATCGCCTACCCGATCGTGCCGCGGTGTTTCCGGCTGGTCGACAGCGCCGATGTCATGCACTACCCGCTGTCGAGGTCGCCGCTGTTCATCGAGCGCGGGGACGAGTTCCGCCTCGACAGGGACGACGCGTTCGCAGGGGACCTGTTGTTCGAAATCCCGCGCGACCGCGACGCCGTGAGGCTCCTCTTCGACCGCTACCAGGAATAGCCGGGCTGCCGCGCCGCCCGGTTCGGGAATCGCGGCTGCCCCGCCCGCTCGGCGAATTGCCGGTTTCGGGGAACTCTCCCCGCGGCCGGTGCTTCCGGTAAAGGGGCGTTCACCGCATTCACAAGGAGAAGCGACATGCCAGGCCTTGAGGAAATCCTGACTGAGAGCAGGGAACGGATGGAACGGCTGCGGGGGTATCTTTGACTTCGACAACAGGAAGCGGCAGCTCGCCGTAATCGAGGCGGAGATGGCCCGCGGCGACTTCTGGAGCGACAGAAAGAAGGCCGAGGCCATCACCCGGCAGTCCCGCGACATCGAGGACCGGATCAAGCCGTGGGAGGAGCTCGACCGGCAGCTGAGCGACCTCTCCGAGCTGCACGAGCTGGCCGCCGCCGAAGGGGACGGCGAGGCCCTGGCCGAGTTCGAGCAGGAGGCCGAGGCCCTGGTGGTGCGGCTCGAGGATCTCGAGCTGCGCAACATGCTCGACGACCCGGATGACTCCAAGGACGCCATCGTCGTCGTTCACTCCGGCGCCGGCGGCACCGAGGCCGCCGACTGGGCCGAGATGCTGATGCGGATGTACAGCCGGTGGATCGAGCGCAGCGGCTTTCAGGGCCAGGTCATGGACTTGCAGCCGGCCGAGGAAGCCGGGATCAAGGGGGCGACCATCGAGGTCACGGGCAAGTACGCCTACGGGTACCTCAAGGCCGAGGCAGGGGTTCACCGTCTCGTGCGCATCTCCCCCTTCGACGCCAACAAGCGGCGGCACACCTCGTTCGCGTCGATCTTCGTCTACCCCGAGGTCGACGAGATCCCCGACGTCGAGCTCAGGGAGGACGAGCTCCAGTACGAGACCTTCCGCGCCGGCGGGGCCGGAGGCCAGCACGTCAACAAGACCTCCTCCGCGGTCAGGCTCACCCACCTGCCGACCGGGATCTCCGTCCAGTGCCAGAACGAGCGCTCCCAGTTCAAGAACAAGGCGACCGCCCTGAAGGTGCTGACGGCGCGGGTCTACCAGCACTTCAAGGAGGAGGAGCAGAAGAAGCAGGAAGCGGTCGAGAGCACCAAGAAGAGCATCGAGTTCGGCAGCCAGATCCGCAGCTACGTCCTCCACCCGTACAACCTCGTCAAGGACCACCGCACCGGGCACGAGACCGGCAACGTGCAGGCGGTGATGGACGGTCAGCTCGACGATTTCATCAGGGCGTACCTGATGGAAACATCCCGATTGGTTTCGAATTGACGAAACTCTCGACACCCAGTTCGAAAGACGCGGGGATTTTTCCCCCGGATGCGGAAGACGTGATCGCCCCTGGGGGCGGGCACCCGGGCACCGGATGCGGTACGAGTTCTTCATAGCGAAGCGCTACCTGCAGTCCAAGCAGCACACCGG
>JAPOZF010000742.1:0-2805 GCA_026706165.1 Gemmatimonadota bacterium | reverse complement strand
TTCATATCGGTGGTCGCCTTCATTGCCGTGGGCGGGGTCATCCTCGGGGTGGCCGCCCTCGTAATCATGCTCTCGGTCACCAACGGTTTTTCCGGCGAGGTGAGGAACCGGCTGATCGGTATGAACGCGCACGTCTCGATCCACCGCTTCTACGGAGAACCGATTCCCGCGTTCGAAGAGGTTGTCGAACGCGCCTCGGGCGAGGAGGGGGTGGTCGCGGCGGCGCCGGTGATCGAGGGCAAGGTGGTGGTCGCCGGCGAAAAAGGGATGGACGGGCTTTTCGTCTGGGGGATCGATCCGGAGAGTTTCCCCCGCGTCTCCGACCTCACCACGCACCTGTACGACAGCCGCGGCGAGCTGCGCCTCGGCGTTCTGCCGGGAAACAGGCATCCGGGTATCGTCCTCGGCCGCCACCTCGCGGCGCGCCTGCGGGTGGGGATCGGCGACCAGGTGCTGCTGATGACGGTCAGGGGAATGGAGCGGGACGACCTGCTGCGCGGCATCACCCCCCGCCTCGATCCGTTCGTGGTGACCGACCTGTTCGAGAGCGGCATGTACCACTACGACGACAACTTCGGGTTCATCTCCCTCGACGAGGCGCGGCGCGTCCTCGATACCGGGGAAGCGGTCACCAACGTGCACCTGCGCGTGGCCGACCTCGACGAGGCGAGCGAAATCCGCCGCCGCCTCGAAGCCGATCTCGGCTATCCCTACCGGCTGACGGACTGGACCCAGCGCTTTCCCGAGCTGTTCGAGTGGATGGAGCTCGAAAAGTGGGTGATCTTCATCGCCCTGAGCCTGATCATCGTCGTCGCCGCTTTCAACATCATGTCGATTCTCAGCATGTCGATTCTGATCAAGACCCCGGAGATCGGGATTCTGCGCGCCATGGGGGCGCGGACCGGGGGCATACGCCGCATCTTCATCTACCAGGGGGCCGCCATAGGCGGCTTCGGCACCGCCCTCGGCTGCCTGTGCGGCTTCGCCGTCTGCTGGGTGCAGGGCCGCTTCGAGATCATCTCCATCCCGAGCAACATCTACATCATCAGCTCGCTGCCGGTCGACATGCAGTGGCCGGACTTCGTCGTGGTGTCGGCGGTCAGCATGGGAATCTGCCTGCTGGCCTCGGCGTTCCCCGCTCGCCGGGCGGCGTCCCTGCAGCCGGTCGACGCCATTCGCCACATCGCCTGAGACCATGGACGTTCCCGCCGGTGAGGTAGCGCTGCGCGCCCGCGGCATCAGCAAGAGCTTCGTTTCCGGAGGCGGCGAGCTGCGGGTGCTGAAGGAGATCGATCTCGAGGTGGCGCGCGGAGAGATGCTGGCGATCACCGGAGCGTCCGGTGTAGGCAAGAGCACCTTGCTCCATATCCTCGGGACGCTGGACCGGCCCACCTCCGGAGAGCTGGAGATCCAGTCCGTCGACGTCCTCGGGCTCGGCGGGGACGAGCTGTCCGACTTCCGCAACCGCAACATCGGCTTCGTGTTCCAGTTCCACAATCTGCTCCCGGAGTTCACCGCCCTCGAGAACGTGATGCTTCCCGGGCTGATCGCCGCCGAGGGGGAACAGGGGGTGCGCGGCCGGGCCGTCGACCTGCTCGGCCGGGTCGGGCTCGAGCAGCGCCTGCAACACAGGCCGGGAGAGCTGTCCGGCGGCGAATGCCAGCGGGTCGCCGTCGCGCGCGCGCTGATCCGCACCCCTTCGGTGGTGCTCGCGGACGAGCCGTCGGGGAATCTCGACACCGCCGCCAGCGAAACCCTGCACGGGATGATGAGAGAGCTGGCTCGCGCCGAGGGCCAGACCTTCGTGGTCATGACCCACGACCAGCGCCTTGCCGGCGGCCTGGACCGCAGCGGCAGCATCGAGGGCGGCGTTTTCCACCTGAACTGATCCGGAAGCGCAACCGTGAGCCCCCCAGTCTGTCAATCCTGCCAGGAGCGCGAGGCGACCATCCTGTTCAGGCACATCCGCGGCAACGAGAAGCGCACCCTCCGCCTGTGCTCCCGCTGCGCCGGGGAGCGCGCCCGCAAGTTCGAGGGAGGGTCCCCGGAACCGCCCGCGCCCTCCGGCGCCGAAGGGCAGGAGGCCAAGCCGGATACCCCGCCGAAGAAGCCGGTCGCGAAACAGATCAACGTGGTTGTCGGCCACCTGTCGCTGTCGGAGTCCACCGAGCAGGTGGAATGCGGCGAGTGCGGAATGACCTACAAGGACTTCCGCAAGGTCGGCCGCCTCGGCTGCGGGGGCTGCTACGCGGCGTTTTCTTCCCAGCTCGAACGCCTGTTCAAGCGCATCCACGGCGCCGTGCGCCACGAGGGCAAGGGCAAGGGGCCGCGCCCTTCCTCCCCGGAGTCCCGGTCCGGAGAAGAATGGCAGAAGAGGAGGGAGGCGTTGAGCCAGGCGGTCGCCGAGGAGGCGTACGAGAAGGCCGCCGCCATCAGGGACCGGATCGCCCAGCTCGAGGCGTCGGAAGAAACCGGGGCGCCCGGCGGCGAGGCCGGCAGGCGGGAACCGTGAACTTCGACGCGCTCATCCAGTCGATGCCGGTCTGGCAGAGCGGCGCCGGCGACGAGGACGGAATCGTCGTCAGCTGCCGGGCCAGGCTGGCCCGCAATCTCGCCGGGTTTCCCTTCGAGACCAGGATCACCGATGCCGGGCGCGACGGGGTTGTCGAGAAGGTCCTGGCGGCTGCAAAAGGCTGCCCGCCGATGGACGGCTCCTCCTACTACGACATGAGCGTCCTCGACGGGAACGAGCGCAGGGTGCTGGTGGAACGGCACCTGATCAGCCCCGCCCTCGCCGGCGGCAAG
>JAPOZF010000253.1 GCA_026706165.1 Gemmatimonadota bacterium | reverse complement strand
GGTGCCGGCCTGGGCGGCGATCGAGACGCACAGGGGGGCGACGAGCCATTTGCCGGTCATGCTCTCTTCCGATCGCCAGCGGGCGGGAAAGAGGGAGGCGAGGTTCTGGTGCAGGCCGACGATCGCCAGGGTAGCGGCGAACGAAAGCTGGAAGCTGAGGGAGAGCAGGCTGGCCGGCCACGCCAGCAGGATGATCAGCGCCGCGAGCCCGAGGGAGTTGTACACGTCCCCCTGGCGGTCGATGGCGCGCCCGACGAGCACCACCCCGGCCATGATCGCGGCGCGCACCACCGGGGGTTGCAGGTCGGTGATCAGGGCGTAGAGCCCCAGGACAGCGGCAGTGGCGACCGCCGCGCCCCGCTCGGGAAGCCGGCAGGCGCGCAGGCCGAACAGGAAGAACAGCGCGATCAGGCCGACGTGCAGCCCGCTGACCACCAGGGCGTGCGCCAGTCCGGTGCTGCGGAACTGCTCCTTGAGGTCGGCGGGAATGCGGTACTTCTCGCCGAGCAGCATGCCGAGCAGCAGGCCGGCGGGAGCCCCGGAAAGGTTGGCCTCGATCGCCTCCCTGACGGCGGCGCGGGCGGGCCGCAGCACCCGCTCCTTGAACCAGGCCCCGGTGCGGGGAGCGGTCCCGATCACATTCTCCGCCCGCCGCACCGAGGCGACGGCGTGGATTCCCCGCTGCTGCAGAAAGGCGCGGTAGTCGAAGGCCGCGGGATTGCGCGCCGGCGAGGGTCTCCGCAGGCGCACCTCCAGGACGGCGCTGTCGGCGTAGTCGGCGGCGACGGGGATCGACGAGGTGATCAGCACCCGCCCGGAGGCCGGCACCAGTGCATCCCCGGGCTCGATAGACGCAAGGTCGAGTGCGTACCGGGTGCGTTCGCCGGCAACCTCGGGATCGGCGGCGAGGACGCCGCGCAGCTGGACGCGCTCGCCGAACAGGTTCGATCTCGAGACGTGGCCGGGCGGTAACAGCTCCGTTGCCGCCCGGTAACGCGCCGCCCCGAGGCAGGCGATCAGCAGCAGGCAGCAGCAGACCCCGAGGGCGGTTTCCGACCATCCGGTGTACCGGGCCAGAAGAACGGCGGCGAAGGCAGCGGCCGCCGCGGCCGTCCAGGGCACGCAGGAGAATCCGGACTCGGCACCGGCGATAATACCGGCGGCGCAGGCCAGCGCCGCCCAGAAGGCGGGCCGGCGGCCCCGGAAAATGGCTGTAAGCACCCCGGGCTAGAGGCAAAACCTGTTCCATCCGGCGCTGCGCTTCGGCCCCGGTTCCCCTGCGGTTCGATCCGATCGCGCGCTTCTTCAACCGCTCGGAGGGAAACGCTGCAACTGCTGGTGACCTGTCCCGGAGAATTGGTTTGCAAAATTGGGCCGCGAGCCGGGCGGATCGGTGGAAGAATTGCAGGATATTGGTGGGACAGGACACCAGGTCGGGTCGACCGCGATTTCCCATCAACAATGGCTATGCGGCCTGCAGAGCCCGGCAGCAGGCTGCTTGCAAGGGAGCGCCGGCCAGGGGGCTGCTCCAAAGGAAAGTCCCGTCGACAGGGTTCCTCGGCCCGGGTATATTGCCCGCCCCATGTGGTGGCGGCTCTTCCTGCTCTTCACGGTGACCCCGGTCGTCGAGCTGGCCCTGCTGATACGGATCGGGCAGACCCTCGGGGTCCTGCCGACGGTTGCGATCGTCGTCGCGACCGGCGCCGCCGGGGCGCTGCTGGCCCGCAGTCAGGGTCTGCTCGCCCTGCGCCGGCTGCAGCATTCGGTCTCGGGCGCGACCTTTCCCGGGGAGAAGATCTTCGACGGGGTGATGATTCTGATAGGGGGACTGCTGCTGCTGACGCCGGGCTTCCTCACCGACCTCATCGGCTTCGCCGCCCTGCTGCCCGGCACGCGGGGGGTCCTCAAGGAGATCGTGCGGCGGCAGGTGCGCCGGCGCATCGGGAGGCGCGTCCGCACCGTCTGACCTCCTGCCGTCCGTCCAGCGATCGCGGGAGTCGGTCCCGGCGCCGATGCAAACCGGGCGGCTCAGGCACCCCGCCCACGGGGGATCAGGCGGTCTTTTCCTCCAGCATCCCGAGGACGCGCTCCTTTCCGACCAGGCTGACGAAGGAACCGAACCGCGGTCCCCGCTCCTGCCCGAGCACGACCTCGTAGAAGGCGCGAAACAGCTCCTTCGGCTCCTTGCCCGCCGCCCGCGCCACGTCGAAGGGGATCGCCTGCCATGTTTCCTCGTCCCCGTTCCCGCAGCGGGAAAGCCGGGCCCGCACTTCGGCCAGCAGCTCGCGCTCCTCGGGCGAGGGGGTGCGGTACTTCTTGCCGGGCAGGACGCGGTCCTTGTAGTAGTTCATCCCCTTGTCGATCAGTTCCTCGACCACCGCTTCGTTGTCGGCCACGGTGGAGTCGTAGCGCTGCAGGTACTCCTTGAGCAGCCCGGTCGAGTCGATCCCCAGCGCCGATATGAGGTTGTTGACCGTGGTCGAATCGACGCCGGAGCCGTATTGCGGGACGCCCTCCCCCTTGCCGTGGATGTGCCACAGCTCGCTCTCGGGGCGTTCCTCGTCGGGGATCTTCGGGTAGGCGCGCAGGGCGGCGAGGTAGTCGTCGACGCACTTGGGGACGATGCCCCAGTGCAGGCGTTTGGCGCGCCGGGGGTTCTGGAACAGGAAGAAGAGCAGGGATTCGAGAGGGGCGTACTGCCTCCACTCGTCTACGGTGACACCCATCCTTCCGGCGCTGCTGGAGATCCGGTGCCCCTCCTCGTCGAGGAACATCTCGATAGTCATACCCGCGGGCGGCTGCTTGCCCATGATGCGAACGATGCGCCCCGACAGCCTCACCGAGTCGATCAAGTCCTTCCCAGACATCTCGTAGTCCACCTCGTACGCGTACCAGCGCAGGGCCCAGTCGACCTTCCAGCCGACCTTCGCGAGCCCCCCGAGAATCGACTGCTCGCCGCTCTCCCCGCAGCCGGCGTAGCGGTCGGTGCGGATGTCGCAGGAGAAGCCGACGCTGTCGCGCTCGGGGTGGTAGGAGGTCACCCGGGTCGCGTTGATCGAGCCGCAGCCGGGACAGATCGGAAAGAAAGGGGACCAGTGCTCGCGGTTCTCCTCGCGGAGGGTGGGGAGGATCAGCTCCCTGACCTCTTCGACTTTGGCGAGCAGCACCGAGAGCCCTTCGTCGAAGTCGCCGCGGGCGTAGGCCTCGCGCGAGCTCCGGAACTCGTAGTCGAAGCCGTACGAGTCGAGGAACTCGCGCAGCTTCAGGTTCATGTGGTCGCTGAAGCTCGGGCAGCAGCCGAAGGGGTCTGGGATCGCGTGCAGCGGCCGTCCGAGGTTGGCGGCCAGCATGTCGGGCTGCGGCAGGTTGGGCGGAACCTTGCGCAGCCCGTCCATGTCGTCGCTGAAGCAGATCAGGCGGGTCGGTTTCTCGTACTGGTGTTCGTAGGCGTTGCGGACCCAGGCGGTGCGGGCGACCTCTGAGAGGTGGCCTATGGTGGGAAAGCCACTTGGCCCGAACCCGGTCTGGAAAACCGCACCCGGCTTCGAAGGGTCGCGACGGACGATCCGGCCCGCTTCCCGGAACGGCCAGGCCTTGTATTCGCGCATCGCAGCTCCTGGAAAGCTCAGCGATTGCGAAACGTGATGCGTCCCCGCGTCAGGTCGTAGGGAGACAGGGCGACGGTCACCTGGTCGCCGGGCAGGACGCGAATGTAGTACTTCCGCATCTTGCCCGAGATGTGCGCCAGGATCTCGTGTCCGTTCTCCATCTCGACCTTGAAGAAGCCGTTGGGCAGGGCTTCCTTGACGACGGCCTGGACTTCTATCGCCTCTTCCTTGGGCATGAACTCCTGCAGATCGAAGATTCCGTTCGGGCTGGTCCGCATAATGAAAAAGCGAGCCGAGTCTTCCTTTCCCGGAAGCCCCGCTCGCTTGCGTTTGCCACAACCCGCCGGAATCTCAGAAAGTCATAAAGTGCCTTGCTTTCAGGTCTGTCTGTCAGAACCGGTCAAGGTTACGGAATGCCCGGCGCGAAGTCAACGAACCATTTGCCCGGGTTCGCCCTCAGCGCATCAGGTACTCCTCGTTGTAAGTCGCCTCGCGCGCCGCCTCGATGGTGTGCAGGTGCGGGGTCAGCGCCTGCACCTGGATGAAGTAGTACTCCGCCTCGGTTTTGCGCCCGGCCTTTTCCATCACCGTGCCGAGGTTGTGCAGCGCCGGAACGTGGTCCTCCTCGAGCTCGACCGCGGTGGTGAAGGCGCGCTCCGCGGGCTCGAGCTGGTCGAGGCGCATGTGGGCGATCCCCTGGGCGTAGTAGATGTCGGCGTCGTCAGGCACCAGCTTGACCGCGGCGTCGAACTGGGCCAGGGCCTCCTCCGTTTTTTTCGCGGTAAGCAGGATCAGCCCTCTGCTGAAACGGGCCTGCGCCAGCCCGCGGCGTCCGCCTGGATAAGTGGGATTCTGCTCCAGAACCACCCCGAGGTGCTCTATCGCCATGGCGTAGTCGCCGATCTTGTGGTAGGCGACAGCGAGGTTGTACCGGGCGTTGATGCGGTTCGGATCGAACCCGATCACCCATTCGAGCAGGGCGATCCCCTCGTTGTGGTGCTTGGTCCGGCACCACAGCGCTCCGAGGCCGGCCTTGGCCTCGACCAGGGAGGTGTCGACCTCCAGAGCCGCCTGGTAATGTCTCTCCGCTTCTCCGAGACGGGACTCGGCGTGCAGGATCACCGCGAGATTGCAATGGGCCTCGGCGTAGCCCGGCTGCAGCTCGAGCGCCTTCTGGAGATGCGATTCCGCCTCGTAGTGGTGGCCGTCCTCGTAGAGGGCGTTGCCGAGCAGGACGCGGAGCTGGGCGTTGTGGGGATCCTTGCGGACGCGGTCGGCGAGGTAGCGGACCTTCTCCTTTGCCCACATGTCGTAGCGCTCCTTGCCCTCGGCGGCGAGCTCGCGGAGGGCAAGCGGCGAGAACGAGACCGCAGCAGCCACGACCAGGGGAAGGGCAATCACGGGTGGTACTTGCGGATGCGGTTGTTGAAGGTGTCGGCGACGTAGATGTAGCCGTCGGAGTCGAGGGCGATGCCCCCGGCCAGGACCTTGCGGTCAGTCGTCGAACCGAGGTCGAGATCGTCGACCACCGTGACCGTGCCGCCGAAGCGGAAAGCACCCTCTTTCTCCTCGCCGCCGGGGGCCCATCGCGTCAGGTACTTCCCATCCCGGAAGACCTCGATGCGGCCGTACCCGGCGTTGACGATGAAGACCCTGTTGTTCTTTTCGTCGAAGGCGAAGTCGCTCGGGCGGGAGAGCAGGCCGGCTCCGCGGTCCTCCCCGGAAAGCGGGTCGCGTCCCAGCACGAGGTCGATCTCCTCCCTTTCGGCGCTCTTGTAGAAGACGAGGCGCGGGGCTCGCCAGCCGGTTTCGACGACGTCGAGGGGCTCGACCAGGGCGGCGAACCAGCCGCGCCAGAAGCGCAGGCTCGAAACCAGGAGGGCCGGCACGCGGTACTCGAAGACGGGGGCGCCGCCGGTGGAGAACTGGTGCAGCCGGCTGATGCTCTCGATGAAGACGCGGTCCCCGTCGACGGCGATGTGGCGGGCGAACACCCCCTCGAGAGGGCGCGTCCACAACAGCTTGCCGTTGCGGTCGAACTTCGCCCAGGCCGGACGCGGCGCCCCGACAGCGGGAAGCGTGTTGAAGGCGACGAACAGGTTGCCGTCGGCATCGAGGGCCAAGGCCGGTCCGTCGAGGGTGCCTGTTTCGATGCAGGCGTTGGGCAGGTCCGCGAACTGCCAGCGCCCGAGGTAATGGCCGGCGCGGTCGAAGCGTTCGACGCGGCCGGCGCCGATGCCGACGACGTTGAGAATGCCGCGTTCGTCGAAGGCGATGCGGGTGGGCAGGAAACCGCGGGGAAGGCTCCAGGAGTTGAGGAGGCGGTGGATTCCCCCTTTGGCCGGCTTGCTGGCGACAGAGGGATCGTCGCCGTCATTCCCGGGTTTGCCGACACGCTCGACGACGACGCGGTAGCGGTAGGTGGTGTTGGCGAGCAGGCCGCTGTCCCGGCGGGTGGTGTCCAGGCGGCCGGCGATCAAGGCGATGGTCTCGAAATCCCGCCCCGCGCGGGACCGCTGGATTCTGTACTGAAGAAAGCCCTGCTGCGGGCTGGCGTCCCAGGCGAGCTCGGCAGCTGCGGAGACGCTGTCGAATTCGACCGTCAGGCGGGGAGGCGGCACGACGGGCGGTTTGCTGCGGAAAAATGGGAATGCGCACGAGCCTAGCACCCATGCGCATGCAAACAGAACGATCGCTGACATCCGTCGAGTATGGTACTGGGCGGTTCGGGGGGTGTCAATTTGCGACCCTGTTCCGGAAAGGGAACGCCGTCGGAAGGCTGAAGCCGTGTGGATGCCGCTGGGGGGCGGACGTACATTCCGGCCCTCCCCGCCCGGCGGCCGAATTCACGCGGAATTGCGCGCGCAGGCACTGGACCATTCAAGCCTCCACCCCTGATGTGACACCGGTTATCACTCTCACCACCGACTTCGGGGAGCGCGATTATTACGTCGGCGCCGTCAAGGGCGTGCTCCTGTCCATCCACCCGGACCTCGCCATCGTCGACATCACCCACGCCGTTCCGCCCGGCGACGTGCTCGCCGGAGCTTTCGTGCTGCGCAACGCCGCGGCGGAGTTTCCCCCCGGATCGATCCACCTCGCCGTGGTCGACCCGGGAGTCGGCACGAAGCGGCGGACGATCGCCGTAAGCGGCAGGGGGTCCCTTTGGGTGGGCCCCGACAACGGCCTGCTCAGCTTCGCCCTCGGGGATCCCGCAGCGGTGACCCGCGAAATCGCCCCGCCTCCCCGCGGCCGGAGGCTGAGCGCGACCTTTCACGGCCGCGACCTGTTCGCTCCCTGCGCCGCCCGCCTCGCCGCGGGGTACCCCTTCGCCCTCGTCGGCCCGCGCGCAACCGGCGCCGAGATCCTGTCAGAGGCCCGCCCCGTTATCGGGTGCGGACGTGTCGCCGGGCAGGTGATCCATGTCGACGGCTTCGGCAACGCGGTAACCAACATTGCCGGCGAGGACCTCGACGCGCTCGCGGGCACCGGGGGCGCCGCCCGGCTCAGGGTTCTCTCCGGGCCCCGGCGGCTTCCCGTTGCCGCCACCTACGGCGACGTCGAGAGGGGAGCGCCGGTAGCCTTGGTCGGCAGCTGCGGCCTGCTGGAGCTGGCGGTCAACGGGGGAAACGGGGCGGAGTTCCTGCAGCTGCGGCGGCGGGACCCGGTAGTCGTGGAACGGGAAGGACCGTGACCGGGGCGCCGTTGATCTCCGGCATCTCCGGCATCCGCGGCATCGCCGGGGAGTCCTTCACCGGGGAGGTGGTGGGCCGCTATGCCGCCGCCTTCGCCGTCTCCCTCGAACCGGGAGCCCCGGTCGTCCTGGGGCGCGACACCCGACCCTCCGGCGCCGGATTCGCCGCGGCTGCGAGCGAGGCCCTGGTCGAAGCCGGCTGCCGGGTCGTCGACTGCGGCGTCTGCTCGACCCCGGCGGCGAAGCTGATGGTGACCGAGCTCGGGGCGGCCGGGGGGATCGCGGTTACCGCCAGCCACAACCCGGCTCCCTGGAACGGGCTCAAGCTGATCCGTTCCGACGGGGTTTTCCTCAACGCCGGCCAGGCCGCAGAGGTCGAGGACCGCTTCGGCGCCGGGGAATCGCGGCGCCTCCCAGGCGGGGCGGAGACCTCACTCGATTCCGCCACGGTCTGCGAGCTTCACGCCGACCGCGTCCTCGGACAGGTCGACGCCCCTTCCATCCGGGAAGCCACCTTGCGGGTGGCCGTCGATCCCTGCAACGGCGCAGGATGCCTGGAGCTGCCGCTGCTGCTCGAGCGGCTCGGGGTGGAAGCGGGTTTCATCAACGCCGTTCCCGACGGGAACTTCGCCCACGAACCGGAGCCGCTTCCCGCCAACCTCGGCCAGCTCGGGGAGGCGGTCCGCGAGCAGGGGGCGGATCTCGGTTTCGCCGTCGACCCGGACGCCGACCGCGTCGCCCTGGTGGGGCCGGACGGCGTCCCGCTCGGAGAGGATTACACCCTGGCCCTGGCGGTCGCCGGGATCACCGCCCGGCGCCCCGGGCCGGTGGTCACCACACTTTCGACCTCGCAGATCGTCAGCGACGCAGCCGGGCTGAACGGCTGCCCGGTGACGCTCACCGCGGTCGGTGAGGTGCATGTCGTCGAGAAGATGTTCGAAGCGGGTGCGGCGATCGGGGGCGAGGGGAACGGCGGGGTGATCCTGACCGAGGTCTGTCCCGGCCGCGACGCGGCCGCGGCCGTCGCCGTCGTGCTCGAGGCCCTGGCGGTGAGCGGGTCCTCCCTGCCGGAGCTGGCCGCCTCCCTGCCGGCGTACGCCATCGAGAAGCGCAAGCTCGCCTGCAGTCCCGTTCAGCTGCAGGGAGCCGTCGGTGCCCTCCGCAACCGCTATCCGGCGGCCTGGGCCCACCCGGTGGCGGACGGCGTCAAACTGTACATGGAGGGAGTGCTCTCTTGCCCGTGGATTCACCTGCGGGCGTCAAACACCGAACCGGTGGTGCGCGTCATTGCCGAGGCGGAGACGCAGGCCGAGGCGAAAGCGCTGTGCGATGAGGCCGAGTCGCTGCTCGGGGAGTCGGGGAAACTCCCGGCGGGGCAGGGGGAAACAGTGTAGGGGCAGCCGCAGCTGCGGCTAAGGTCAACTCGTGCTACGAGGTGGAGGAGGAGTCCTCCACCCCGAGATTGTCGCGCACCCGGGGTTCGACGGGAAGTTCCTCCTCGACACTTCCCCTGGCGGGGATGTCGACCCGTTCCTCGACCTTCTGCGTCAGACGATGGATACTCTCGTTGGCCTTGTCGGCGAACTCCTTGCGTTCCTTGTCGAGGCTGAGGAACTCGTCGGCGATCTGCATGGCGGCGAGGATGGCGACCCGCAGGTCCTGCAGGTTGGTCTTATGGTTATCGGCGATTTCCCGCATCTTCTGGTCGACGTATTCGGCGGCCGGCTGGATCTTCTCCAGCTCTCCGCTGATCCTGTAGGTCTTGCCGAAGATCTCGACCTCGACTCCCTCGAACTGCTTGTCTGACTTCGCCATGGCACCGTTCCCGTTCCTGGTTGCGCGTGCATGCCGCCGGCACGCGGTGCCCAATCTATACCCCTGCCGGGCGGGCGGCAAGCGCGCTGCCGCGGCGAACCCGGTCTCGGGACCGGTCCTTGCAACTCCCCGCTGAATCGATCACCGTATTGGCCCCTGGCAGCACCCGGTCCCGACCATCCGAGCCCCATACCTGCCCCGTGAAAGCCATCCTCGTCGATCCCGACACCCGCGGCCTGTCGTGGGAGACCGTGCCCGATCCGCAGCCCCGTCCCGGCGAGGTTCTCGTCGACATCCACGCCACCGCCGTCAACCGCGCCGACCTGCTGCAGAGATCGGGGGGGTATCCGCCGCCGCCCGGGGCTCCGGAGTACCTCGGCCTGGAGATGGCGGGGGTGGTGTCGGAGGCAGGGGGAGGCAGCGAATGGAGGCCGGGCGACCGGGTCTGCGCCCTGTTGAGCGGCGGCGGCTACGCCGAGCGGGTCGCGGTGCCGCAGCGCCTGCTGCACCGCATGCCCGACAACTGGGACTTCACGTACGGGGCCGCCGTTCCAGAGGTCTTCTACACGGCCTTCGTCAACCTGTTTCTCGAAGCCGGCCTCCAGCCCGGGGAAACCGCCCTCATCCACGGAGGGGCCAGCGGCGTCGGGACCGCGGCGATCCAGCTGGCGAAGCAGTCCGGCTGCCGCGTCCTGGCGACCGCGGGCAGCGAGCCCAAGCTCGAGTGCTGCCGGCGCCTGGGGGCCGAGCTCGCCGTCGACTACAAGCGGGAGAATTTCGCCGAGGCGGTCCTCGCCCACTGCGACGGGGTCGACGTCATCCTCGACATCGCCGGGGCCAGCTCGCTTCCGGGCAACGTCGAGGTGCTAAAGCTCAAGGGGAGGCTGGTGGTCATCTCCGTTCTCGGGGGCACCGAGGGGGCCCTCGACGTCGGCGCCCTCCTGCGCAAACGGCTGCGCATCGCCGGCTCGCTCCTGCGCAGCCGTTCGGTCGCCGAGAAGGCGGCGATCAAGGAGGCGCTCGAAGAGCGCCTGTGGGGGATGATCGAGGACGGCCGCATCGAAGCGGTCATCGACAGCGTGCTGCCGGTAACCGAGGCGGGAGAGGCGCACCGCAGGCTGGCGGAAAACCGCAACATCGGCAAGGTCGTGCTTGCCGTCAGGGAGCAGGAACCATGAGTGCATCGACCCGCTACCGGGAGATCGAGGTTCGCGGCACGCCGCGGCAGATGGGGGAACAGCTCGGAGAGGAGGCGCGCGACGAGATCCGCGGCTTCGACGCCGTGGCCCTGGAGCGCGTCAACCTGACCGTGGCGGTCTCCGAGGAGTCCGCACTCGCGGTCGCCGCCGACAGTATCGGGCGCGTCGCCGGGTACGCCCCGGAAATGCTCGAGGAGCTCGACGGCATGGCCGCCTCCTCCGGAGTGCCGGCCGAGCGCCTGATGCTGCTGCAGATCCGCAATCAGCTGCGTCCCGATGACGGCGGCTGCACCTCGTTCGCGCTCTCCCAGCCGGCGGCGGCAGGCACCTTCGTCGGCCAGAACTGGGACAACGACCCCGAGCTGGATCCCTACACCATCGTGCTGACCCGGCGGCCGGAAGGGGAACCGGCCTTCATGTCCATCACCCAGGCCGGGCTGGTCGCCTATATAGGCGTCAGCGACGCCGGAATCGGCATCTGCATGAACACCCTGCCGGCCCCCTGCCGGCCGCTCGGGGTTCCCCATTACTTCACGGTCCGCGGGATGTACGGGGCCGGCACACTCGGGGACGCCCTGGAGGCGGTGCGCCGGGCCGAGCGGGCCATTCCCGCCAACGTGATCCTTGCGGCGCCGGACGGCCTGGCGGATTTCGAGATTACCATCGGCGACGTCCACGTCATCGGCGATGACGGCAGCGGCATCGTCACCCACACCAACCACTGCGTCCACCCCGACCTGGCGCCGGTAAACGCCGACTTCCCGGAGCTGATCCAGTCGGGGCCGCGCAAGTGCCGCGTCGACGAGCTGCTGCGCCGGGCCCCGAGGCCGCTGACCGAGGCCTCGCTCCGGGAGGTCCTCAGCGATCACGACGGCCACCCGCACTCGATCTGCCGCCACGCCAACGACCATCCCGACAACGGCTACTGGATCTCCGTCTTCTCGGTTATCATCGACGTCGGCGCCTGCCGGATGCAGGTCAGCCGCGGCAATCCGTGTGAAGCACCGTACGAAACCTACCACCTGAACTGAGGGTAACGGGAAACAGCAATGGCGACCCTGCATGGAACGACGGTAGACGAAGCAACGGGCGAGGCGATCGACGCCAAGGTCCACGTCCTCTGCTCGAGAGGCACCTTTCAGCATCCCGCCGACGCCCTGCTCAAGCGCGGACCCGGGACGCCGTTCTTCTTCGCCGGCGGCTCCTTCGAGGTCGAGGTGCCGCGCGGCCGCACCGACGTGCTCGTCGAGCGCGGCAGCGAGTACGAACCTGCGCGCGCCGTGGTCGAGGCCCCGGAGAAGGGAGTCGTCGAGGTAGAGGTCGCGCTGCGGCGCTGGCATCACCCGCAGGAGGGGAACTGGTACCCCGGCAACACGCACATCCATTACGACGAGAAGGAGACGCGTCCCGACGACCGCCTCGCCGTCGACTGCAGCGTCGAAGGGTACAACGTCACCGTCGTCAGCGTCCTCGACCGCCGCCAGCTGCCGTACGCGAGCAACAAGTACCCGATCGGGGTGATGAACGAGTTCACCACCGCCCACCACGTCCTCGACATCGGCGAGGAGAACCGCCACTACGGCGAGAAGTCCCCCTGGGGCATGGGCTACGGTCACGTGATGTTCCTCAACATCCGCAACCTCGTGCAGCCGGTGAGCCGCGGCCACATCCTCACGGCGCAGTTCGACCCGGACTACCCCCCCTTGTGCTTCTGCTGCGACGACGCCCGCGGCCAGGGGGGGCTGGTGATCTGGTGCCACAACGGCCGCGGCATGGAGGCGCCGGTCGCCGCCGCCCTCGGCAAGCTCGACGCCTTCAACCTCTTCGACCCGTTCTGGATGGACCCGGAGTACGACCTGTGGTACAGGCTGCTCAACTGCGGCATCCGCCTGCCGGCCTCCACCGGGACGGACTGGTTCGTCTGCTCGAACAACCGCGTCTACGTGCAGACTTCGGAGGAGTTCTCCTACGCCGCCTGGATCGAGGGCATGAAGGCGGGGCGCACCTACATCACCAACGGGCCGGCGATCGACATGAAGGTCGACGGCGAGCCGATCGGTTCGACGGTGGCCTGCGCCGTGGGAGCGCGCGTCGAGGTCGAGGTTCCATTCCGCAGCTGCTACCCGGTCGACTCGGTGGAGATCCTGGTCAACGGCAGCGTCGTGGAGCGGTGCGAGTTCCCCGGGGGGGCCCGCGAAGGCTCGCTGAGGGGGGAGGCGGCAGTGGCGGCGGACGGCTGGGTCGCCGCCCGGCTCTGGGGGAACTCGCGCGACAGCTTCGACCAGTCGATCTACGCCCACACCAGCCCCACGTACCTCGAGTGCGGCCGCTTTCAGCTCGAGCGCGAGGCCGATGCCCGCTATTTCATCGACGGAGTGGAGCGGTCGCTTTCGTGGATAGACACGGTCGGCCGCTACAACGACGACCGCCAGCGCGACGACGTGAAGGAGCTGTTCCGCAGGGGCCGCGAGGCCTTCGAGACCCTGTCCCGGGCCTGACCGCCAGCCTCCGGGAAGTCCGCCTCAGTGTGACAGGAACCGCTCCGCCTCGATAGCCGCCATACAGCCGGTGCCGGCCGCGGTCACGGCCTGGCGGTACACGTGGTCCTGGGCGTCGCCGCAGACGAACACCCCGGGAATGTTGGTCGCCGTCGAGTCCGGGGCGGTGACGATGTAGCCGTTCCCGTCCATGTCGAGGAGCCCTTCGAACAGCTGCGTGTTGGGGACGTGGCCGATCGCCATGAACACCCCCCCGCAGTCCCGCTCCCAGGTCTCGCCGGTGTCGGGGTTCCTCAGGCGCACTCCGCTTACCGCCAACTCGCCGTTCGGCGACAGGATCTCCTCGACCACCGCCGGGGTGACGAAGTCGATCTTCGGGTTGTCCCGGGCGCGCTTGAGCATGATCCGCGAGGCGCGGAACCCGGAGCGGCGGTGCACGACGCTGACCCTGCTGGCGAACTTGGTGAGGAAGGTCGCCTCCTCCATGGCCGAGTCGCCGCCCCCGACGACGATCAGCTCCTTGTCGCGGAAGAAGAAGCCGTCGCAGGTGGCGCAGGCGGAGACCCCGTGGCCCATCAGGCGGGTCTCCGATTCGATTCCGAGGAGCCGCGCCGAGGCCCCGGTGGCGACGATCACGGCGTCCGCGGTGCAACCGGCGCCCTCGGCGTCGACGTGGAACGGGGTCCCCGAGAAATCGACCGCGGTGGCCGTCCTGTAGAGGCACTGCGCCCCGAAGCGCACCGCCTGGGCCCGGAACTTGTCCATCATCTCCGGCCCCATGATGCCCTCGGGAAACCCGGGATAGTTCTCGACGTCGGTGGTGATCGTCAGCTGTCCGCCGGGCTGGGCTCCCTCGAGCACGAGGGGGGCGAGGTCGGCCCGGGCGCTGTAGAGGGCGGCGGTGAACCCGGCCGGTCCGGACCCTATGATGAGGACGCGGTGGTGATTCTCTTCAGACATTGCCCTGGCCGAAAAGGGAAAGTGGTTGGAGGAATCGCGAGCGGCATTTGGCGGTGCATCGTTCAGTCAACAACGTCGTTTCCAGGTTCCTTCCGGAGCCGGTAATGGGTCCATCGATGGCCTCGCCAACAGACGGGAACCGGCAAGGCCCCCTCAGGCGATGCGGTACGGGACCTGCCGGCCCTCGAGCCCGGCGAACAGGTTGTCCACCGACATGCGCGACATCGCGTCGCGGGTCTGCCTCGTGGCGCTGCCGAGATGGGGGGCGATCACCAAGTTGTCGAGGGCCAGCAGCGGGTGGTCGCGCGGCAGCGGCTCCGGCTCGGTGACGTCGAGGGCGGCGGCGAAAATGCGCCGCTCCGTCAGGGTTTCCAGCAGGGCGTCGTGGTCGAGCACGCCGCCCCGGGCGATGTTGATCAGCACCGCGGTCGGCTTCATCAGCCCCAGCTCGCGGGACCCGATCATGCCGCGGGTCTGGTCGTTCAGGGGCATGCACAGCATGACGAAATCCGAGCCGGACAGCAGCTCGTCGAGGGGGACACGGCGGGCGCCGAGATCCCGCTCCGCCCTTTCGTTGCGGGTGCGGTTGTGGTAGAGGACGGGCATGTCGAAGGCGACGGCGCGCCTGGCGACCTGGTAGCCGATGCGGCCGAGCCCGACGATGCCCAGGGTCGCCCCGGTCACCATCTGCCCCAGCAGGATGGCCGGGTCGTAGACGGTGAAGTCCGGGCCCCGGGCGAAATGCTCGCCGACGACGAGGTTGCGGGCGGCGGCCATCATCAGGGTGATTCCCTGGTCCGCGGTGGTCGTGTCGAGCACGCCGGGGGTGTTGCCGACCGGCAGGCCGAGGTGCCTGGCCCCTTCCAGGTCTATGTGGTCGCAGCCGACCCCGAAGTTGCTGATGATCCGAAGTTTCGGCATGCGGGCCATGAGGCCGCGGTCGACCCACATGTGGCTGTACACGTAGATCGCCTCGACCGCGTCGAAACGGGTGTCCGGCTCCGGTTCGGGACGCGTCCACATCTTTATTTCGCAACGGTTTCCGAACAGGGGGATGATCCCCTCGTAGGGCTCGGTATCCGCCTGGAACAGCACCTGGTAGGGCAACAGCGATTCTCCCGCGTTCGACTCGATGGCGGTCCGGTCTGGAAGGGCTGTCGAATATAGGTGGGCTCCCGGGTCCAGCAAGAAAGCCGGATGCGCAATGGCCAGCGGCCCCCCGTTGACGGGAAGGGAGAGACGCCCTCAGTTTGGAGCCAATCCGGAACCTGCCGGGCAACTGCCGCAAAGCCGCAAACCATGCTGATTCCCAACCCCCGGGGGCACTACCACTTCCTCAAGGGGATCGAGCCGTACTCGGCCGGCGTCATCGCCGATCCCGGATTCGAGATCGTTCACGTGACGCTGCGCGATCAGAACGTCGACTGGCGCAACGGGTTCGACCTCATCGAGGCGCGGTTGCAGACGGAGGGCATCGAGCGCTCCGCCCTGTGCGGCGTCGAGCTGCGTTCCCCTGCTCCCTTCACCATGCCCGGATTCATCTCGTTCAACGACGGCTACTGCGGCGTGCTGGAACAGTGGGGGCTGTACGTCGGCGACATGAACCCGGTAGCGCGCACCAACGTCGCGCCTCAGTACTCTCCCCCGGAGTCGCCGACCCTGTACGGATTCTCCTACGTCATCCCCACCGACGAATCGGTGCCCCCGACCCTGGTGATCGCAGGGGCCGGGGAGCTGCGCGACGGCATTCTCGACGAGCGGGGGATCGTCCGCGTCGGCGATACCGGTCCGGAAGCGATCGCGGAGAAAGCCGCATTCGTCATGAAGGTGATGGAGGAACGGCTCCACGGGCTGGGCGCCCGCTGGGACCTGCTGCACGTGATCAACATCTACACGGTGCACCCCATCGACGACATCGTCGAACGCGTCATCCTCAACCGTCTCGGACCTGCCCGCGGCCGCGGCCTTCACTGGCACCGCAGCCTGCCTCCCGTCGAGGGTATCGAGTTCGAGATGGACATGAGAGGGGTTCGGCAGGAGTTGTTCAGCCAATCGGGGTTCGGTCAGTTGCAGTTGAGGGTCCATTCCCCGGCAGCGCAGTCCGCGCCGGCGTGATCCTCTCATTTTCCGGCCCTTCCGGCCGCCCCTATCTTTTTCAAGCCCCTTGGTAAAGTTGCTCTGCAGGCCGCGGCCCGGATGGACTTTTTCAACGGGCTGCCCGCACTGCCAGGAGAAATGAAACGATGAGACTGGGTGTCTGCGGCATGGTGCCGGGGGACTTTCGCGAGATCGAAGAATCGCATCTCGAGGCGGTCCGCGCCCTCGACCTGACCGCGGTGGCCTTTCACGGCGACGGCGAGCGCCTGCCGGATGTGACCCCGTCGGAGTGCCGCCGGGTGCGCGGCAGGATCGCCGGGGCCGGGCTCGAGCTGCCGCAGTTCGGCATCGGCTTCGGCGAGTGCCTTTTCGATCCCGACGCCGAGGCCAGGCGGCGGGTTGTCGCGAAGATCGAGCGCGGCATCGAGGTCGGGGTGATGCTGAACACCCACGCCACCCTGATCCGAACCGGCAGCCTCAACCCGGCCGGCTCCTACAGCCCGGCGCCGGAAAACCACGCGCCGGAATGCCGGGAGCGCCTCGTCGACACCCTGGGCAGCGTCGCCCGCAAGGCGGAAGCCGAGGGGATGACCGTCGTCATCGAGACCCATCTCCTCACCATCATGAACTCTCCCGAGACCAATGCCGAGGTGGTGGCGGCCGTGGGGTC
>JAPOZF010000290.1 GCA_026706165.1 Gemmatimonadota bacterium | reverse complement strand
AGCAAAAAAAAAAGGCGGTAAGAAAAAAGTGAAACGTCAACCGAACGCCGCTTTCATGAAGCCGCTGCAACCGGATGAAGCCCTGGGTGCCGTCGTCGGCAACAAGCCCTTGCCCCGGACGCAGGTGGTCAAGAAGCTGTGGGCTTACATCCGCAGGAACAATCTGCAGGACGCGAAGAACAGGCGCATGATCAACGCCGACGAAAAGCTCAAGGCTGTCTTCGGCGGCCAGAATCAGGTGAGCATGTTCGAGATGACCAAGCTGGTCAACAAGCGCCTCAGCTAGGCAGAGGGGACGGCCGTCGCCGGCTGCTGCCCTTCCTGCCTGTAATGAGTGGGGGCTCTCTTTCGGGAGAGCCCCCATTCTCATGTACTCCCGGTCTGGATTCTTGCCCGCAGGAGTTCTGCTTCTATATTCCGGACTGCATCTGCAATGGTTGCATCCACGACCCCATCTCCCGACACAACAGCATGAAAGCATTGGTCGCCCTCGAGGACGGTACCGTTTTCGAGGGCAACGCCGTCGCCGCCGAGGGCGAGGTGCTCGGTGAAATGGTGTTCAACACCAGCATGACCGGCTACCAGGAGATTCTCACCGATCCTTCATATGCCGGACAGATCGTCACCATGACCTATCCGCACATCGGAAACTACGGTGTCAACCCTGCCGACGCGGAATCGGAACGTCCGCACGTAAGGGGATTCGTGATGAGGGATTGCTGCCGGCGTCCGAGCAACCACGCGGCAACCCAGAGTCTGGTTGAATACCTCGTCGAACACGAGGTGATCGGTATCGAGGGGATCGATACGCGCGAGCTCACCCGCCGCGTGCGCATCCACGGCGTCATGAATGCCGCCATCTCCACTGTCGATCCGGATCCCGGGGATCTCCTTCGGAAAGCCCGGGAATGGGAGGGTCTGGAGGGGGTCGACCTCGTTCGCGAAGTCTCCTGCAAATCGCCTTACGTCGTCCCTCCCGAGGGAAGCGTCCGTTACCGGGTCGCCGCCTACGACTTCGGGATCAAGCGCAACATCATCAACAAGCTGACGGAGCTGGGGTGCGAGGTCACCGTTTTGCCTGCAACGACGCCCTGCAGCGAGGCGCTTGCCCTCGACCCGGACGGGATCTTCCTGTCCAACGGGCCGGGAGATCCCCGGGCGGTCGAATACGCCATCGTTGCCACCCGGGAACTGGCCGAGTCGGGCAAGCCGATCTTCGGCATCTGTCTCGGCCACGAGATCCTCGGGCTGGCCTTCGGGGCCGAGATCTTCCATCTGAAGTTCGGGCACCGCGGCGCCAACCAGCCGATCAAGGAGAACGACACGGGGCGCATCCTGATCACTTCCGAAAACCACGGCTGGGGTGTCAGTTCCGAGAACCTTCCCGACTGTCTGGAGATCACCCGCCAGAATCTCAACGACGGCTGCGTCGAAGGCCTCCGCCACCGCGAGCTGCCGATTTTTTCGATTCAGTGTCATCCGGAAGCATCGCCGGGCCCCCATGACAGCTTCCACCTCTTCGGCCATTTCGCCGAGCTGATGCGGAAGAACGCCGCCTGAAGCCGCCCCCTGCCGCGAGGTTGCCGGCCGGGGATCCTGAAAAGCGAGAACAGAGGCGACGTCCGTAAACGAACGGCCGGACGTTCAGGTCGAGACGCCGAGACGTCCGCGCGTGATCTGGAAATCCGAGTTGCCGCGGGCGGACAGCTTCGGAGAGATGGTCCCGGCTGCCACCGCGACCAGGCGTTCGAGGAGCACCCGCGCGATTGATTCCGGGGCCTCGGAATCATCGATCGACAGGTCGAGATCATCCCGGAAATCCGCTTTGACGCCGTCGCTGCCGCTTACCTGAACCACCGGTACCAGCGGGTGCGTCTGCATCGGGTGTTCGCCGGCGTGGGCGAGCACGACCTCCACCGCGGTCGCTCCAAGCCCGGTCAGGGTTTCGACCCAGTGATCCGAAGGGGTTTCCATCGAGTAGAATCCCGGCCGGGAAAGGCGCTCCCCGTGCCCGAGGTTGGGAGGCAGCCCGTCTGTGTCCAACCCGGCGGTGAAAGCCGGGTTCGCTCCCAGGCCCGAATTTTCGGCGATGACGACGGTGCCCCCCGCCCCGGCGATCCACCGGCACAGCTGTGAACAGGCTGCGGCCGTGCTGTCGCCGAGCGGTCCGGAGCAGATCATTCCCAGGCGCAGGCTTTCCAGCCCCACCTCGGCGTAGCGGGGCTCTTCCATCGTCTCGATCCGGTCGGAGAACCACGACTCGACGCCGTTCATCACCGACTCGATTCCCCCGTCCATCTGCACGCTGGCCCAGCCGAACTCCGCTTCGGAGCGGCCCATTTCCTTAAGCTGTTCGCGGAAGTAGTCGTTGTGCGTCTTTTCGCACCCGTGCTCCATCAGCAGTCCGAGGCTGACCAGCGGATGCGAGAGGTAGCCGACGAGGGTGCGGGCGTAGATCCCCTCGGTGTCGTAGCCGGTGACGCCGCACCCTTCGGTATGCACGAGACTGACGAACCGCGTGATCCCCTTTTCGGCGCCGACGGCGCGGGTGTTCAGCCGCTCGGCGGTCAGGCGGGCTATCTGGCCGGCGCAGAGACTGGTGGGCAGCACGAGGCCGACGCGGCCGGTTGCGGTGGATCCATCCCCGCCGACGGCCGCCTTGAAACGGATTTCCGGGGGAGTCTCGGTGGCGATGGGGTGCGGTTCGCCGCTGGGGACCGGGGCGGCCAGCAGGGTATCGAGGTTCGACTTGTCCCGCTGCGGCCAGTTGCGCCAGATGGAGACCTGCGAGTGCCCGGCCTGCTCCCCGCGCGACCGCTTTCCGGAGGCGACCTCCCGGGTGCGCGCGAAGAGTCCGGCGGCGAGCTCCTCCATCGGTGTGCCTTCCTGGTAGGCCCCGGCGTCTATGTCCATGTCTTCCGCCAGCAGCCGGAAGCGCTGCGAGGTGGTGACGATCTTGATCGTCGGCACGAACGGAAAGTTGGTGATCGAGCCGTTGCCGGTGACGAAGAAGATCATGTTGCTTCCGGCCGCGACCTGACCGGCGATGCTCTCCAGGTCGTTGCCGGGGCTGTCCATGAAGTAGTACCCCGGCTCGCGCATCGGCTCGGCGTAGTCGATGGCGTAGTCGAGGCGCACGTCCGGGTCCCGTTTGCGCGCCGCCCCGATCGACTTGAGCACGATGTTGTAGAGACCGCGGAACTTGTTGCCCCCGGATGGATTCCCCTCCGCGGTGGAGCCGTGCCAGGCGACGCGCTCCTTGAAGCGCTCGACCATGTGCAGGAACCGTTCCGCGGTTTCCAGGTCGCGAACGTTCTGCAGGACGTACGGCTCGGCGCCGATCAGCTCGTCCGTTTCGGCGAGATTGGCCGCCCCGCCGTGGCGGATCAGCTCCCGCGCCACCAGCGCCGCCAGCGGGTTTCCCGAGATGCCGGAGAAGGCGTCCGAGCCGCCGCACTGGAGCGCCAGCTTCAGCCGCGACAGCGGCTGGTCGCTGCGCTCGGTCCGGGTCAGGGGCTCGAGCCACCCCCTGACCACTCTCTCACCCTCGGCGAGAGCGTCGTCGAAACTGCCGGAGATCGACAGGAAGGCGTGGGGCATTTCGTCGATGGCGTAGCCGCCGGCACGCAGGTACTCGCGCAACTGCGCGTTCGAGACCGATTCGCTGCCGTAGTCGACGGCGAGCAGGGCGCCGACGTTGGGGTGGACGGCGAACCCCGCCAGAGTGCGCAGCAGCAGCTCCTTGTTGTTGGGAGTGCCGGGGCCGCCTCCCTCGGTATGGGCGATCGCAACCACCCCGTCGAAGTTGGCGCCTCCCGCCTCCTGCAGGCGCGCCGCCAGCAGGCGGGCGTAGCTGCCGGTCCGGGAAGTAGTACCCAGGACGACGGCGTAGTTGCGGGTGCCGGCGCCGCGCCGTCCCCGCGCGAACCCCGAAAACGTGCCCGGCTGCTCGAGGAGGGGCACCTGCCGGCCCGGCAGGAAGCGGTCCCTGTCGAGCTCGTAGGGCCGGATGCGATCCTCGAAGTTCGGGGCGCCCGGGAGCTCGAAGTCGATCCTGCGGCCGTTCAGCGCTTCCAGCATACCCGGGTTGCAGACGTAGGACCCGGGCCGGATGCCGGCGGTCGCGACGCCGAAAGGGAGACCCCAGGACAGCAACTCCCCTCCCGGCGCGACCGCCTCCACGGCGAAGCGGTGGCCCTCCATCACCGTGTAGTCGAGCTCGAAGCGCTCGGTCCCGCGAAGGATGGCCGTACCCTGCTCGAGCCGGCGCGAGGCGATGGCGACGTTGTCTCCGGCGGCCGGCAGGCGGCCGGCCTCGTCGAAACTGATTTCGGTCATGGTTGCTTGCAGGGGCGTTTTTCAGAAAAGCTCGAAGTTCCCGGCGTCGACCCTCTTCGACTGGTGCGCCAGCACCGCATCCATCAGCTCGATCGCCATGCGGGACTCCAGGGTCACGCCGGCGCGCACTCCCACGCAGGGATCGTGCCTGCCCTTGTGCAGCTGGAAGTCGGTTTCGCTCAGGTCCTTGCGCACCGATTGCTGCGGCGGGCGGATCGTCGAGGTCGGTTTGAAGGAGACCCGGCAGACCAGGGGCATGCCGGTGGCGACGCCGCCGATGATGCCGCCGTGGTGGTTGCCCTGGTAGCCCGAGCGCCGGATCCGGTCGTTGTTCTCGCTGCCCCGGCGCGGCACGACCTCGATTCCCGAGCCGACCTCGCAAGCCTGCACCGCGTGCAGCCCGCCGAGCGATCCCATCAGCCTGATCTTGAGGCTGTCGTAGAGCGGTTCTCCCGCCAGCGGCGGCACGTTGGCGGCGACGACCTCGATGGCGGCACCGACGGAGTCCCCCTGCCTGCGGGTCTCGGCGATCAGGTCGGCGGCGGCGCGCCCGAATTCGGCGTCGAGGGTCCGGATCTCCGGTTCTTCCAGTGCCGCCTCCAGCTCCTCGAGCGCGGCTGCGGGAACCCGGCCGTCTCCGCCTGCGGGGAGCTGCTGGACGCGGTCGGCCAGCCGCCGCCCGGAGCGCAGCTCGCCCACCTGGCATATCGACGACAGGAAGGCGGTCCCGAAGCGGTCGCGCAGGAACAGGCGGGCGATGGAGCCACCGAAGACGTCGGAGATGGTCGACCGGTAACTGGAGCGCCCCCCGCCGCGGGGGTCGGCGAAACCCCGGGACTTGTGGTGCTTTACGAGGTCGGTGTGGCCGGGGCGCACGTCCCCTGAGGGGCCGAGGAACTGCGCGTAGTCCGCGGTGCGCTTCGCCGCCGACAGGACGACCGCGGCAATCGGCTCACCGGTGGCGAAGCCTTCCTCGTAACCCGGCGCGGAGACCTCCTCCTCGCCGACGGCCGCGGCGATCCGCGAGCCGGACAGGAGAAGGTCGTGGTCGTCGGAGTACACACCGGACAGGATCACCACCTTGTCCCCCTCACGCCTGGGGGTGCCCAGCTTGTTCGAACCGGGCCTGCGCCTGTCGAGGAAGCCCTGGATCTCGGCCCGCGAGACCCTCTGGCCCGGGGGGCAGCCGAAGACGATGGTGGTGATGGCCGGGCCGTGCGATTCCCCGGCTCCGGCCACGGCGAACAGGGAGCCGCCGAGGATTTCCATGGTGTCGCGCCGTCTCTGGTGCGGCGATGCCGGCGAAGGGAAAGGGACGTTTCGAATGTACGCCCTATGCTCCCGGGGAGCACTTCGCCGCGGCAACCTTCGAGTGCATGCTGTCGCGGCTTCCTCGAGCGGGATGACGGAAAGACCCCGCCGGATGCATTCCGCCCGCCCGCCTTTTGGCGGGCTGCGGCGATCCCGTTTCAGTCGGATGGGCCGCCGAGAAGCCTTTCGATATTGGCGCGGGCAACGGCGAGGTCGTGGCGCGTCCTCACCCGGCTGCTGCGCGCCTGGGTGAAGTTGACCTGGGCGTCGAGCAGCTCGAGCAGGGTGCCCTGGCCCACCTCGTAGCTCTCCTTGGCGAGCTTGAGGTCTTCCCCGGCGACCTCGAGGGTGCCCTCGCTGATCTCGAGAATCTTGGCGAGGCGAGCCAGCTCGAGATGGGCCGTCTCGACGGCGAGGGAGACCTCGCGCCGCTGCTGTTCGAGGTTGAGGCGGGCGTTCTCCAGGGCGATGCGGGAGCGCTGGATGCCGGCGCTGCGCACCCCCCCGTCGAAGAGGTTGTAGGTCACCGACAGGCCGGCGTTGATGCGGTAGTTCTGGCCGAAGTCCTGGTAGACGCGGTCGAACACCTCGTTGTTGCGGCCGTAGGAAAGGTTGGTGCTGAGGCGCGGATGCCAGGCCGACTTTGCCGACGACAGGTCGTGCTCGGCGGCCAGGTGGGCGTATTCCAGTTGTCGGATGGCGTGATTGGAGCTCTCGGCGGCGCGCAGCAGATCTTCGAGGGACAGCCCGGCGAGTGGAAACGCGGCGTTCTCGACGGGAGCGGCCGTCAGCGGCTCGGAGATCCCCCTTCCCATGAAGTGGTTGAGGCCGGCGCGCGCCAGAACGACCCCCTGCTCGGCATTGATCAGGTCGGCCTCGGCATTGCCCACCGCCACCTTCAGGCGCAGCACGTCCGCCCTCACGCCGGCGCCCACCTCGAGGCGCATGGCGGCGCCCTCGAGCTGTTTCTCGCTGAGCTTCAGGGCCTCGCGCTGGACTTCGAGGAGGTCCTGCGCCTTGAGCAGGGCGAAGTAGCGCTGTCTCACGCCGAAGATCGTTTCCGCCCGCTGCGACTCGAGAGCGGTCTCGGCTGCGTGAAACCCCTGGCGCGCGGCGTTGTGGGCATGGCGGCGGCTGCCCCCGTCGTACAGAGTCTGGCTGACCGATGCGTTGAGCGAGAACGAGTTGCGGTCGATTGCCGGTATCTGGGTCGTCTCCTCGCGGAAGATGCGCTGGCCGGTCTCGGGATCGAAACGGTCGGTCGGGTTTTCCTGGATGCGGACCGACGGTCCGGTGCGCGACCGGGAGAAGTTCAGCACCGAGAGGTTGACGCTGGGCAGCCTTCCGGCCATTGCGGACTTGACGTCCATCTCGGAGCGGCGGACCGCCTGGGCGGCCAGGCGCATCTGGTTGTTCTGCTCCAGGGCCTGCCGGATGCACTCGTCGAGGGTGAGGGTGCCGGCACTTGCCGCGGTTGCCGCGGCGGCCAGCAGGGCGAAGAGGGCGATGCTGGGTATCATGGGGTGTTTCCCTGGTTGCTGGCGGAATCGAGGACGCCGGAGCGCCGCGGTCCGGGCGGTCTGGCGAATGATCCGAGGTAGTTCGCGCCTCCGGGCATCACTTCCTCCCGGCGGCGTGGACGACCCTGCGGAACCACAGCGCCAGGTCGTCGAGAAGGGAGTATAGAGTAGGAGCCAATACGAGGGTCAGCACGGTGGAGCAGATCAACCCGCTGACGACGACGAGGCCGACCGGACCCCAGCGCCTGGAGAACCCTTCCGAGGTTCCGTAGACCATCGGCAGAACCAGCGGCATCAGGTTGAGAACGGTGGTCGTGGCCGTCATCAGGATCGGACGCAGGCGGTTCTGGCCGCCGCGCAGGATCGCCTCGGTACGGGCCATGCCCTCCCGGCGGTAGTGGTTGATGTGATCGACCAGCACGATGCCGTTGTTGACGACGATGCCGAACAGGATCAGCAACCCCAGGATGCCGTTGTTGTCGAGGGGCACGTCGAGCAGGTAGAGGCCGGCCGAGACGCCGATGAGGGAGAAGGGGATGGCCAGCATGATCGTGAAGGGGTGAATCAGCGACTCGAACAGCGAGGCCATGATCAGGTAGATGAGCAGCAGCGCGAACAGCAGCATGAAAGTATTGCCCGCGGTGTCCTGCTGCATCCAGCGCGCCGCCCTCCCCAGGTCCCAGGAGTACCCCGAGGGCAGGGAGAAACCGGCCATCATGCTGCGCACCGGTCCCATCAGGCCGAACGCCTGCATGCGGTTCTCGGTGTTGGCGAAGATGTTCATGGTGTGCTCGCGGTCCTCGCGCACGAGGTTCTTCGGACCTTCGGCTACCTGGAAGTCGGCGACGGCGGCCAGCTGGATGCGCGTTTCGTCGCGGCCGTCGAAGCTGCTGTTCTTCAGCTGCTCGAGGTCGACCCGGTCCTCCTCCTCGAGCTGCAGAACCAGGTCGATCTCGCGGTCCTCCGCCTTGAAGGTCGAGGTGCGCCGGGTCCCCAGCGCCGTGGATATGGTGGTGGCGACGTCGCGCGGCGACAGCCCGTACTCCAGCGCCTGCTCGCGGTCCACGGAGACGCGGATCTCCTCCTCCCCGTCCTCGAGGCTGGTGTCGACGTCCTTGACGCCGGGCAGCTGTCCGAGGGCGGATTCGATGTCTTCGGCGAGCAGGGCGAGCACGTCCTGGTCCCGCCCCTTCAGCTGCACCTCGACTCCCAGCATGTTCCCCTGCCAGCTGCGCCGCCGCCCCATCTTCCAGGTCACCCCGACGGTTTCGGGCAGCAGCGCCTTGATGGCCTCTCCCGCCTCGGCAGTCGTCATGCTGCCGTCGTCGGCATCGACGAGACGGGCGGTGATCCTGCCGCGGCGCTGGCGGAAGTTGGTGTTGAGCGACTCGATGTCGAGCTCCCCGGCGCGTGCCAGCAGCCGCTGCTCGATGTCGCCGAACATCGCTTTCACCTCGTCGAGGGAGTAGCTCCGGTCGATCTCGGCGGAGATATCGACGCGGCGCTCCGGGGTCCAGGGAGTGCCGCGCTGCTCGAGCTGCATGAACAGGTAGATACCGGATCCCATCAGCAGGGCGGAGGCGAACAGGGTGGCGAGGCGGTGCGACAGGGTCCAGCGGAGGAGGCCGACGTAGGCGCCGCGCATGCCGCGGCGGCGGCACTGCCAGGCGGCTGCCGCGGTGACCGCCCCGGCTGCGGCCAGCCCCGCCGCGGTCGTCCACTGCATGCCGGCGAACCTCTCGGCGAGACGGCTGCCGGTGCGGCCCGCCCAGGCCGTCAGGCCTTCCCAGGTGAGCTCGTGGAGGCCCAGGGAGGCCAGGACCAGCAGGGCCAGCAGCACCAGGCCTTTCAGCACGCGGTCGAAACGGTCGTAGCGCTGCTTGAAGAGGCGCGAGCTGGCCAGCGGGATGAGCGCCAGGGAAACCACCGTCGACACGGCCACGGCAAGGCAGATCGCCAGCCCGGCGTCCCTCATCCAGGCCGTCATGCGGCTGCTCGACAGGAAGAAGAAGGGAATGAACACGACCATGGTGGTAAGGGACGAGGCGATCACCGCCATGCCGATCTCGCGCGCCCCCGACAGCGCCGCTTCGCCCGGCTCCGCTCCTTCCTCCTGGCGCCGGCGGAAGATGCTCTCCAGCGTCACCACCGCGGGGTCGACGAGCATGCCGACCGCCAGCATGAGGCCGGTCATGGTCACCATGTTCAGGGTCACCGTCGACCCGAAGAACTCGCGGGCGGCGAAGAGCCCGGTGAACACGCACAGGACGGACACCGGTATGGCGACCGATATCACCAGGGTGCTGCGGATGTTGCGCAGGAACAGGAAGATGATGCCGACCGCCAGGACCGCACCGAGCAGGGCCGAGTCGGAGAGCTTGTCAACTTCCCGCAGCACCTGCTCGGAGCGGTCGCGGACGACCTCGATTTCCAGGTCCCCGCCGTACGACAGCTCGATCTCCTCCAGGGCCGCCCTGACGTCGGCGGCCATGTCGACGAGGTTGGCGGTCGAGGACTTGTACACCTCGACGGTGACGGCGTCGGCGCCGTTGAGGCGCTCGTAGCGCTTCTTCTCGGGGTAGTCGTAGTTGACCGGGCCGACGTCTCCAAGCCTCAGGGAGGTACCGGCCAGCGGCAGCTCGCCGATCTCCCCGGCGCGGGCGAACTCGCCGAGAGCCCGCACCTGGTAGCGCTGGCCGCCGTCCAGCACGCGGCCGAGAGAGACGTTGACGTTGTTGTTCCGGACCTGCCGGGAGAGATAGGGCAGCGACACGTCGTGGTCCTGCAGCCGCTGCTGGTCGAGCTCGACGATCAGCTGCTTTTCCTCGACGCCCTCGACGGTGACGTTGGCGACCCCGTCGAGGCGCAGCAACTGCGGCTCGATGACCTTGCGGTATATGTCGAAGAGGCGGTCCCCCTGTCCGCGCCAGGCGACGTTGGCGTAGACCGACGGGCGCTCGTCGCTCTGCCAGCGGCGGATGCGCACGTTCCGGACGTCGGCGGGAAGGTTTCCCTTGACCGCCTCGACCCGCTCGCGCACCTCCATGGTGGCGATGTCCATGTCGGTGCCGGCCTTGAACTCGACGCGCACCGACGAGTTGGAGGAGGTGGAGGTGGCGCTGATGCGGTCGATGTTGCCGAGAAGGGCCACCGACTCCTCCAGTGGCCGGGTGATATCCCGCTCCACTTCCTCGGGAGAGGAGGACGGGTAGGAGACATTGACGTTCACCCCGAGCGAGGAAATGCTCGGGAACGACTCCAGCGGCAGACGCGTGAGGGAGATGACCCCGAGCACGATCATGCTCAGGGTCGCCATCACCATTGTGATCGGCCGCGCCACGGCGAATTCGGCGAGTTTCATCTTTTCGCTCCTCCGGCGGTTCTGCCTGCCCGTGAAAGCGCAAGGCGGCCGGGTGAAGAGAGCGGGACAGGCAGGGGGCAAGACACCCGCGTCCGTCGGGACTCAGTTGCAACCGGGTTCAAGGGGACCGGTCCAGCAGGGTGTACACCACCGGTATGACGACCAGGGTCAGAACCGTCGACACCAACAGCCCGCCGATCACGGTGATCGCCATCGGCGCCCGGATTTCCGCCCCCTCGCCGATGCCCAGCGCCATCGGCAGCAGCGCCAGGATCGTCGTCGACGTCGTCATCAGGATCGGGCGGAAGCGCAGCTCTCCGGCGCGCAGCACCGCCTCGGTTCTGGCCATGCCTTCTCTCCGACGGAGCTGGTTGATGTAGTCGATCAGCACGATGGCATTGTTGACGACGATGCCTGCCAGCATGATCAGGCCGATGAGCACGACGACGCTGATCGCCGTGCCGGTGAGAAGGAGCGCCGCGGCGCTGCCGACCATCCCCAGCGGGATCGTGAACATGATGACGAACGGGTGCAGCAGCGACTCGAACTGCGAAGCCATGACGAGGTAGACGAGGAACACCGCCAGCAGGAGGGCGAACTTCATGCTGTCGAAAGAGCGCACCATCTCCTCGTTCTGGCCGCCGACGTTGACGTCGAAGCCCTCGGGCAGGCTCATCCCCGCCCCGACAGCCTCGATCTCCTCGACGGCGCTGCCGAGATCGAGGCCGCTGAGGTTGGCGGTCACCACCGCCACGCGCTCCTGGTCGATGCGGCGTATTTCCGCGGGGCCTTCGACGATGGCGACGTCGGCCACCGCCTCGAGGGCCACCGGCACGGCGTAGGAAGCCGGGCTGACCACCATGCGCTTGAGGTCGGCGAGGCTGCGGCGCTCCGACTCGACAGAGCGCACGCGCACGTCGATCCGGCGGTCCAGCCGCGTCAGCTCGGTCGAAACCTCACCCTGCACCTTGTTGCGCAGCAGGTCGCCGATGGCCTGGATCGTCGTGCCCAGCTCGGCGACGCGGTAGCGGTCGAAGACGACCTGGATTTCCGGCTGCCCCCCCTCGACGCTCGACTTGACGTCGACGAGGCCGGGAATCTGCCGCATCCGCTGCGCCAGCTCGTCGGCGATCAGCTGCAGGGTCTCGAGGTTGAAGCCCGACACCTCGACCTCGACCGGGGTGCGGAAGGAGAAATAGGACGGCCGCGAGAACTTGTGCTCGAGGTCGGGCACCTCGCCGACGAGACCGCGCACCTTCCCCATCACCCTCTCCTCGGTCTCGCGGCTGCGGTCGGCGGCTTCCAGGCGCACGAACAGCTGCGCCATGTTCTCCTTCTTCTCGTCGGCGTAGCCGCCGGTTTCCCCGGTGGCCCCGACCATGCTGAAGACGGTCTCGACCTCGGGGAGCTCCTCGACGCGGCCGTCGAGGGCGGCGACCTGGGCCGCGGTCATCTCAAGCGGGGTGCCGGCAGGAAGCTCGATGTCGACGAGAAACTCCCCCTGGCTCATCTCGGGAATCAGCTCAAGTCCGAGGTCCCGGGCGCGCAGCACCAGCAGGGCCGGCAGGGCGGCGAAGATCAGGAGCACCACGGCGCGGTGGGCGAGAGCCCACTGCAAAAGGCGGGGGTACCCCGCGGCGAGGGCGCCGTAGGACCTGTTGAACAGGCGCTCGAAGGGGAAAATCAGGAGGCCGGCCAGCCGTCCGATGCCCGCCAAACCCCCCCGCAGCAGGCCCAGCAGCCGGGCGGGGCCGCGCACGAGGGCGCCTTCTCCTCCCGCTTCCTCCGGCGCCAGCGGGCGCAGGGCGAGGGAGGCCAGCATCGGGATGAGCATGAGCGCCACGAACAGGGAGGCGACGAGGGAGTAGGTCACGGCGAGCGCCTGGTCGCGGAACAGCTGGCCGGCCACCCCTTCGACGAAGACGATCGGCACGAACACGCAGACCGTGGTCAGGGTCGCGGCGATGACGGCCTTGCCCACCTCGCCGGTGCCGCGGCGGGCGGCCTCGACGATGGACAGCCCCAGTTCTTCCCGGTGCCGGCGGATGTTCTCGAGCACGACGATGGAGCTGTCCACGAGCATCCCCACTCCCAGCGCCAGGCCGCCGAGCGACATGATGTTGAGACTGACGTCCGACACGAACATCAGGAAGAAGGTCGCCACCACCGATATCGGGATGGAGAGCGAGATGATGGCGGTGCTCTTGAGATGTCTGAGGAAGAGGTAGAGTAGGACGACGGCGAGGATGCCGCCGTAAATGGCGGTCTTGAGCACCTCGTCGACCGCCTGCCGGATGAAGGTCGCCTGGTCGACCACGACCTCCATCTTCCCCTCCCCCAGGAGATCGGCGTAGTCGGCGCGCACCTCTTCGAGCTTTTCGGCCACGGTGTCGTGCACCCTGACTGTGTTGGCGTCCCCTTCCTTGTAGACGGCGATCTCCACCCCTTCCCTGCCGTTGATGCGGGTGATGACGTCGCGCTCGCGATGGCTGCGGACCACGCGCCCGATGTCGTTGAGCCGGATCGCCGCTCCGGCTGGCCGGGCGATCACGATCTCGCCGATCTCGTCCCAGCCCTGGAACTCGTTCAGGGTGCGAACCAGGAACTCCGCTTCCCCGTCCTTCAGGAGTCCCCCGGTGAGGTTGACGTTCTCGGCGGCCAGCCGCGCCGTGACCTGGTCGATGGGAATTCCGAGATGGGCCAGCCTCGCCGACTCGACCTCGACGTGGATCTCCTCCTCGAGCCCCCCCTCGACGCGCACCGCGGCCACCCCTTCGAGGCTTTCGAGATCCAGTCGTATGCGCTCTTCGGCGACACGCCTCAACTCCATCAGGTTGGCGCCGCCGTGGAGGGCGATGCGCATGATCGGGTCGAGTGAGGGGTCGAAGCGCAGGAGAATCGGTTTACCGGCTCCGACCGGCCGCTCTCCCATGTCGAGCTTCTCGCGCAGGTCGAGGGAGGCGAAGTCCATGTCGGTGCCCCAGGCGAACTCGACGATGACGTCCGACAGCCCCGGCCGCGATATCGAGCTGACCCGGATGACGTTGCTCACGACGCCGACGAGCCCCTCGATCGGTTCGGAGATCAGGCGCTCGATTTCGTGGGGCGAGGTCCCGGGATACTCGGTGCGGATCGTGATCGTCGGGTAGGTGATGTCCGGCAGCAGATTGACCGCCAGACGCGAAAAACCGACCGAACCGAAGGCGACCACGGCCACCATCAGCATGGCGACCGTCACCCGGCGGCGGGTGGAGAAGTCTACGAGTTTCATCGCTCCCTGCCGGGGCCGGAAGCGGCCGCCGAATCCCCTTCCGTTCTCGCTGCCATGCGCGACTTGAAGCTCTTCCAGAACTCGACCGCCTCGGCTTCGCTGAGACCGCGGCGTTCCTGCACGCGGGCTACGAAGGCGGCCGAATCCGGCATCTCGCCGTCGCCGCCGAAGCGGCCTCCGCGGAAGCCCCCGCCCCCTCCCGGGCGGCCGCCGCCGAAGCCCTGAGGCCGCCGCCCGCCGGGAGGCCCGCCTCCGGATTCGGCGCTCTCTACCGCGGCCGCGGCCATCTGCGCCGCCTCGCTGCCGACGGTGCGCACCGCGGAGCCGTCCTTCAGGCCCTGCTGGCCGATAGTGATGACCGCCTCCCCCTCCGCGAGCCCGGAGACCACCTCGACGAGATCGCCGCTGACGTACCCCAGCTCGACCCCCCGGCGCCGGGCGCGTCCCTCCTCGATTGCGAAGACGTCATCCTCGTCGGTCTCCAGCACCAGCGCCTTCTTGGGGATGACCAGGGTTCCGGCGTGCACGTCGGTGATCAGCCGCACGGTGACGAACATTCCGGGCTTGAGCCCGGTTCCTCCCGATACCTCGAGGGTGACCTTCACCGTGCCGCTCTGGGGATCGACACCGGGGTTGATCATCCGCACCTGCGCCGTCACGGGATCTTCTTCGCTGCCGGCCGCGGTGATCTCGGCGTGCTGGCCGACCTGCACCTGGCGCACCCGTTTTTCCGGGATGCGGATGCGCGCCAGCAGTGGTTCGAGATCGGCTACGGCGAACAGCTCCTCGTTGGCGCGCACGAGATCGCCGACCTCGACGTTGCGCTGCATCAGCAGGCCGGCGATCGGGGCGCGAATGTCCGCGTAGGCGAGGTTGAGGCGCGACTCCTTGAGCGCGACCTCGGCGTTGGCCAGCTGGTTGCGGGCGCTCTCGTAATCCTCCTCGCTGAGAAGCTGGCGTTCGAAAAGGGCCTGCCGGCGGCTGTGGGAGGCGCGCGCCTGGCCCAGCGCCACTTCGTCCTGTTCCACGCGCAAGCTCAGCTCGGCCTTGTCGAGACGGGCGAGGAGCTGCCCCTCCCCGAGGCGGTCCCCCTCCGCGACGAGCAGCTCCTCCAGGGTTCCCTGGGTGCGCGCCACCACCGTCACCCAGCGTTCCGCCTCGAGGCGCGCGTGCGTCTCGATGTAGCTGGAGATGTCGCCGCGGGCGACTGCTGCTGTCTTGACCGGGATGGCGGCTTCCTCCCCGGGAGGGCCGCCTACCCACTGGCCGCGGCCGCCGCCGCGGCTGCCGCGGGACTGACCCTCCTCATCGCCCCCGCAGCCGCTCAGCAGGGCGCCGAGGGCAGCGGCCGCGGCGATTCGCACTGCGTGCACTGAAACCATGTTCGCTGGTTCACCTTTCCGTTTGGAAAAAAATGACAATCGACGTTGGACCACCGCAGGACGGGATCCGTTTAATCCTGTTGATCCTGCAATGTTCCGGTGCAGGGTGCACGAAATCCTGCGGACGACTGAATGAGGATTCGGGCCCGCATTGCAGGCGTACTCGAGGGTTCGAGTCCACCGCCGAAACAAGCTGCGGGAGAAGAGCGCCGCCTCGGACTGCTTCCTTTGGCAGGCATGCTGTCCCGGGGCGCGCAGTGCGAACCCGCTCCGGGGGCGAGAGCCGAGGTTCCAGGTCCGGGAACATCCCTGGCCGGCAGCTGCGCCGCGGCACCGGCCGGACCGGAGGAGTTCCCGCCTGGGTGTCCAGAGCTCAGGTTGGGACAGGAAATCGAGAGGCAGCCCCAACCGCCGCGACGATCATCCGCCCGTTCCGGAAAGCTTGTAGCTGCTGGCCACGTAGGTGAGGGTCTGTCCAGCCCTCATCTCCTGCACCCGGGTGTTGGACGACAGGAACTCCACCGCCTGGGAGAGCGCGGAAATGTCTGCCGGCTGGCCCATGGTCTCGCCGTAGTGGCAGGGAATGACCACGTCCGGGTTGACGTAGCTGGCGGCGCGCGCCGCCTGGCGGATGTCCATCGTGTACTTGCCGCCAACCGGAAAGATGGCGATCTGCGGCCCGTACATCTGGCCGATCAGCTGCATGTCGCCGAACAGGCAGGTGTCGGAGGAGTCGTAGATCGAAATGCCGTTGTCGAAGGCGAGCACGAAGCCGCTGACGGCGCTGTCGGGGCGGAAGTAGTCGTTGCCCGTCGGCGGCCCCTTGACCAGGTGCGGAGCCATCGACAGGGAGTGGTGCGCCTGCACCATCGTGATCGACACGTCCTTGACCTTCACGGTTCCGCCCGGGTTCATGGTCAGGGCGCGGTTTTCCATCTCGAGGCCGTGCGCCTCGGCTACCTGGCACATCTCGTAGTTGCCGACGAACTTCGCGTTTGTGCGCCTGCAGATCTCGAAGGAGTCCCCGACGTGGTCCATGTGGCCGTGGGTGGCGATGACGATGTCGGCCTTGCGCACCTGCGACAGCTTGATCTTCGCCATCGGGTTGTCGTCGAGCCAGGGATCGAAGTAGATGGTCGTGCCCCTGTCCGACTCGATCTTGAACGAGGCGTGGCCGAGGAAGGTGATCTTCACGGATGCCATGTTTCCCTCCGGGGATTTGAAATGGTGACGGGTTCATGGCAGGCCGGGACCGGCTGCGGGGGGCCTGCGGTCCGGCACTGCCCCGGGCGAATCCTCTATTCCGCGCTCACCGCGGTGCCGCTGACCGATACCATCAGCATGCTTCCTCCCTTGCCGATTACCTCGTAGTCGAGATCGATCCCGACCACCGCGTTACCTCCCTGTGCCTGCGCC